>NZ_JAUBOS010000106.1:0-11317 GCF_036700365.1 Microcoleus sp. w2-18bC1 | reverse complement strand
ATTTGCCCAAATGGAATTATCGAGCCGTACCCCAACCTGAGTAATTCATTAAGTTATTTATTTTTCATTCCTTAGATGGGCGATCGCCCCTAACCAACCAATCTAATTGAAGGGCGATCGCCTACAATAGAATCAACACTCCTCATCTCAAACACCATGCAAATTGTTTTGCCACCTGAAGCCGAAGCCCTCGTGCAGCGCCAACTCACCAGCGGCAAATACAACAGCGCGATCGACGTTATCCTTGCAGCGATTAAACTACTCGAACAACAGCAAGATATTTATCAAGGACGACTGCAAGAACTCCAACGAGACGCACAGATTGGTCAGCAAGCATCCCAACGCGGTGAAGTCGTAGACGGTGCAACCGCAATGGCACAAATTCGAGCTAATTTGCGTAGGCGTAGCCAGCCTTAGGCATCGCGCTACAGTTCAAAAGAAACATGAGTCCAAAATTTCGCCTCACTCAACCCGCAATCCAAGACATCGAGCAAATTGCAGACTACATCGCTAGTCGATCGGGACTCGATCGATCCCATCGCTTTTTAAGCAATCTTGACGCTAAATTCGCCAAAATTGCTCAATTTCCCAATATTGGACGACAAAGACACGAAATTTTACCATAGCTTCGCAGTCTCTCTATAGACAACCATCTCATCCTCTATATGCCGATCGGACAGGATGTAGAGATTTTTCGAGTAGTCAGTGGTTATCGAGATTTGTCAGCCCTGTTCACCGATGCTGATGATTGAATTTAACTAAACAACAATCGCCCTTTCATTCACCTGACCAAAAACGCCGCACACTCAACATGAGAAGTCTGAGGAAAGAAATCCGCCGGCTGCACTCGCGCTAACTTATAATCCCCATTTTCGCACAAAATCTTCAGGTCGCGAGCCAAAGTAGCAGGCTTGCAGCTAACATAAACAATGCGATTTGGTTTGATTTCCTTGATAGCTTCCAACACCGCGCGATCGCACCCTTTCCTCGGCGGATCTAGCAGCACAATATCCGGTGTCAATCCCAAGGAAGGCAGCAAACTCTCTACAGTTCCCGCCTGAAAATCGACATTTCTCACGTCATTTAACTCAGCATTTAATTTGGCTTGTTCGATCGCCGCCGGTTGCACTTCTAAACCTATGGCTATTTTTACTTGTTTTGCCAGAGGTAAAGTAAAAGTACCAATGCCGCAGTAAGCGTCAACCAAAACCTCGTTTCCCTGCAAATTCAATTCCCCTACCATCACCTCTAACAACGCTTCAGCCGCCTCTGTATTTACCTGAAAAAAAGTATCGGCTCTTAGCTGAAAATTCAAACCAGCAAATCTTTCTCGCAGATAAGAACGGCCCGCAATGCAGCGAGTTTCGGCACCAAAAATCACATTAGTTTGATCGGGATTTATATTCAAACAAACCCCTGCCAGTTGAGGATATTGTTTCAGCCACTCTGATGCTTGCTCTTCGAGTCCCGGCAACTCTCCTGTGCGAACTATTAAAGTTAGCAGCATCTCGCCGGTGCGCCGTCCAATCCGCAAGGACAAGTGACGCAATTCTCCTGTATGTTTCTTTTCGTCGTAGACAGGCCAATCTCGCCAGTGGATGTCTTCTTTGACTTCTTTTAACAAAGGATTGAGGCGCGGATCTTGCACCGGACACTGATTGAGATTGACTAATTTGTGAGTGCTTTTTTGATAGTAACCTGCTTGGACTTGACCTGTTGCAGATATTGCGACGGGATAAGTCGCTTTGTTGCGGTATCCCAAAAATTGGGGAAATCCCTCGATTTTTCCCGTTAAAATTTCATCGACTTGCAGATTGCTAAATCCGCCAATTCTTTCTAAGGCTTGAATGATTTGATTTTGCTTGGCTGCAAGCTGATATTGATAATCTACGTGCTGCCACTGACAGCCTCCGCACTTGTCGGCGACAATGCAGTTAGCTCGAATGCGGTGTTCGGATGTTTCGAGAAGTGTGTCCAGCTTGCCTGTAGCATAGGTGGATTTGACTTGCACGAGGCGCACAAGGACTCGATCGCCCGTTACGGTATCGGGCACAAACACTACTAACTCACCAAAACGACCAACTCCGTCGCCGGTGTCTGTCAAGTCGGTAATCTCTATCTCAATCAGTTGACCTTGCTGGCAAGGGTTTGCCAATTTTGTCGATTTTGGGGTGGGGAATTTAGATTTGGTCACAAGTAGTCATGGTAGGATTTAATATGGTAATGCAATATCGCTCTCTCTTTCTTGAGATAAGTCGTAGCGAAGCGGGGCGTAAGCCATCGCACTCAAGCTCAATTGCAGGCTGTCTTCCTGCTGCTGAACGTCTTGCTGCTAAAGCTAAGCTTCAACCTGCAAGTCAAGCCTGCCGTGAGTTGCCTCGATCGATCCTGTGCGATATGCTGTTGGGGCGAGGTAGCAAAAACTCGTTAAACAGTCAAAGTGTCTGCCGACATCAAAACTCTCACTCGCAGTTTTTGAGTTTTTCCCGCAGTAGCCTGGAACACAGGGAAACTGGCTTGAACATCAAGCATAACGTTTGCGGAGATTTACCCGCTACTTCTAATGTTGATAAATGTTAGAAGCAAAGTAAATCGCCCAATCAAGAATCTCATCTTTAAGGGATGAGCATGTCAATTAATCTTACTCTCAAATATCCTCAATTTTTTTGAATAACAATGAGCGTAGTTAGCCAACTAATTCTCCAAGCCGACGACGAACTTCGCTATCCCAGTACCGGCGAACTTCAAAGCATCAAAGATTTTTTTAAAACCGGAGAACAGCGGGTGCGTATTGCTACTGCGCTGTCTGACAGTGAGAAAAAAATTGTTGAAGAAGCTAGCAAAAAACTCTGGAAAAAACGCCCTGATTTTATCTCTCCTGGCGGCAATGCTTACGGCCAACGCGAACGGGCTTTGTGTCTGCGCGACTACGGCTGGTACTTGCGCCTGATTACCTACGGTATCTTGGCGGGTGACAAGGAGCCGATCGAAAGCATCGGTTTGATTGGCGTTCGGGAAATGTATAATTCTCTGGGCGTTCCTGTTCCTGGCATGGTCGAAGCTATCCGCTGTTTGAAGGAAGCTTCTTTGGCTTTGCTCAATCAGGATGATGCTAAGGAAGCAGCTCCTTATTTTGATTATATCGCTCAGGCAATGTCTTAATTGCTTTGGTGATTGCTTTCATGAATGTGGCGGAGCATTCGCGGGTGATGTTTGGGGTGATTTTATCTCGCAATTGCTCGCAAATGTTTCGCTTCTGTTTTTTGGAAAGGAAATCTGCCTCATTTCTGCTAGGAAGCAATGCAGTTTAAGCTTTCCCAGATGTTGAGTTCGTCTTGTCTTTCAATGCACATTTGATTTAAAAAGTCAAGGGTTTTTGGGAGAGATTGTTTTTTGAATTTCCGGCTGTCGTACTGAATGGATGTTTTGAGCTGCGAGAGTTCTCCAAGGGTGGGGCTGGTTTGGATATGATGGGCGATCGCATTTTGCCATTCTTCCAGCCTGCGGTAGCTGACAAACAGGCCGCCTCTATCCCGATGGTGGACGAAAACCACGAAAGCCCATGATTCGACTCGCTTAATCAGGTTTTGGCTGATTTTGAGCAGTTGGGCGATCGACCTGACGGTGATGCGGAGCTTTTTCGAGGGTTGGATGCGGCGAAATAGTGGTGTCATAGCTGTCTATCTGGGGGGGTAACAACCAGCCTGAAACCCAGAGGTGGTGAGGATTGAGGCAATGTGTGCTAAAAAAAGATAGGCAGCATAATTGTTACACGCTTGCCTATCCAAAAAATAATGATACCAACATTTTACCAGACTCATTTAAAAAAACAACTGACGAAAGCTCAGTTTCTTGTAATGACAATTTTGCTATCTGTGATCCAATCAGAAAAACAAGTGAGATTAGAAAGACTGGCACGGGTATTTCCTTATCCAATTACAACAGAAAGTAGGCGTAGAAAAATACAAAGATTTCTGGATTTACCAAACTTAACTATCTCATTAATTTGGTTCCCCTTGATTACTTATTGGTTGACCACTTATTGCCCCATTGGTACTCGTTTATCAATCGCAATTGACCGCAGTCAATGGGGGCGCATTAATCTTTTTATGGTTAGCCTAATCTGGGAAAAAAGAGCAATTCCATTATACTGGTCATTATTGCCAAAATTAGGAAACAGTAACTTGGAGGAGCAAACAGCAAATTTACAGCAAATTTTACCATTGTTTTCAGAATATAAAGTCATCGTTTTAGGGGATCGTGAGTTTTGTTCTGTTGATTTAGGAAATTGGCTTAAATCAAAGGGTGTGTCGTTTTGCTTAAGACTTAAAAAGAATCATTGTATCGAAATAGAACATTTAATTTGGCAACGGTTAGATGAATTAGGGATAGTACCAGGAACCTCTTTGTATGTTCAAGGAAAAAGAGTGAGAAAAAGTCGGCCTGCCACCGGATTTGAGCTTGCTTGTAAATGGAAAAGAAATTATGGGAAATATCAAGTTAAAGAAGCTTGGTTTATTCTCACGGATTTAGGTTCATTGCCAGCAGCAATCAATGCTTATAAGCAGCGGATGGGCATTGAAGAAATGTTTCGAGACTGTAAAAAAGGAGGCTACGATCTTGAAGGAACTAGCCTCGAAGGAAACAGACTTATTAATATGATTCTCCTGATGACGCTTGCCTACAGTTCGGCAATATTTCAAGGCACTGAATTGAGAAAAAAGCAGGTACAAAAATATGTATCTCGTCGCAAAGAACCCAAGAAAAAATATCGTAGACGGAGTACATTTGGTGTTGGCGTAGATGCCGAAAAGTGGGTTCATTATCTCGAACAATATTCTTTCGATGTGGAACAGTTAATGAAGTTAAGTCCTTCTAAACGCCGCTTTTATCAACAAGGTATGCGGGCTGCAACCCTTATACAGTCTATCTCGTAGACCTCTTTGTCACCCCCCCAGAGCTGTCTATCTACTTTGTTCCAACATTGTAACATAAGATAGTCAACTTGCAAACTTAAAAAATGAAACTAGAAAGTCAGGCGTGATAGCTTAGCTTTATGCAGATAGGTGATGACTGATGGTTGTAGCAGAAGCTAGGCGAGAAAAAGAATACTTGAGACGCAGATTTACTGATACCGGGCTGCGGCGGTTGGGTAAATTCCTGCGATCGTGGCGCGAAGCTAGGGGGTGGAGCGTTCACGAACTGAGTGAAAAGACCAAGCAGCATGAGGCTCAATTTTATAATATAGGGGGAGAGCCTTTGCCGAAAGTTTTGGGGGTCAGCATTGCAGGCATTTCGAGAATCGAAAATGGCTATTACAACAAGCCTGCACCCGATCTTTTGTGGCTGTTCCTCGATGTTCTCGAACCAGTTCACCCGGTTGAAAAGCGGTTGCTTACTCTAGAAGACTTACTGTTGATCGGAACTGAATTTTGGAACCCAAACGTCGAGGCGTAGGATTGACTTAATAGTTAAATTGGATCTGTAAAATGCCGGGATTTCTTGACTTTAAGGCTGTCGTCGATCGGGAAAAACTGCGCCCTGTGCGATTTACGGATACGGGACGCGGTAGATTGGGCAAACTTCTGAAAGCAGCTAGAGAGATTCGGGGGTGGTCAATTATTGAAACAGAAATGGTCACAAAAGAATACGAGGCCGCTCTGTTTCGGACAGCCGGAGATCCTGTACCAAAAGATGTCGGTATTAGTAATGCTACTGTTAGTCGCTACGAACGCGGGAAGTTAGAAAGTTTGGATTGGCGATCGCTCTCTCTGTTATGCTTTGTCCTCAAGCCGATCGATCCGGTGACTGGGGAAGCCCTGGAACCGACAAATGCGCTTTATATCGCCTGTGAACATCCGCCGTATAATGACGCGAAGCTTTACGAGTAGTTGATTGCTGGCATCGGGACTGATGCAACCCAATTATTGAGATTGGGAGTTTTGAACCGCAGATATTAGCGGATGAACACAGATGAACGCTGATGTCTTTTGATCTGTGTTGATCTGCGGTGATTGATTACCGATCGCCCTTTTGTTTAGCAATTAAAGCTTTAGCTTGCTGCCACAGAGATTCTAACTCTTCTGGGGCATAATCTGACAAAGGTCGATCGCACGCAGCCTCCACCTTCGCAAACCGCTGCACGAAGCGATCGTTTGTTCCTTGCAAAGCAGCCGACGGATCTAAATCGTACCAGCGAGCTAATTGAATCAACACAAACATAATATCTCCCAATTCTGACTGCTGCGCTGCCTGATCCTCGTGTTTGAGAGCGTGTTCAAATTCTGCCATTTCTTCGTGAAATTTATCCCAAACGCCGTCTACACTGTCCCAATCAAAACTCACTTCCGCAGCTTTTTGAGAGATTTTCATCCCGGCGGCGATCGGCGGCAAAGTGCTGGCATAACGGCTCATTTTTGAGGCTAAAGTTGGCGGCTTTTCCGAAGTTGTGCCTTTTTCTGCTGCTTTGATTTTTTCCCAGTTTTCGTTGACTTCATCGACGCTGTTGATTTCGACATCGCCGAAGACGTGGGGATGTCGCCGAATTAGTTTTTCTGTAATGCCCGCAGCTATTTCGGCGAAGGTAAACTGATTGGATTCGCTGGCAATTTGAGCTTGCAGAATTACCTGTAACAGTAAGTCGCCCAATTCTTCGATAATCGCATCTTTATCTCCTTTGCGAATTGCGTCGGCGGTTTCATAAGCTTCTTCGATGATGTGAGGAATTAGAGTTTGGGGAGTTTGGGCTAAGTCCCAAGGACATCCGCCGTCTGGCGATCGCAATTTAGCCACAACTTCTATAAGTTCTGCGAGTGCTGTGAGCGATCGACTTTCAGAATTAGACATAATAATTTACCTTTTATATCAACCGCCAAGACGGTTATAACGTTGTTAAGAGCTCCAACCATTGATTTTATTACTTCTTCCTTCTTCCTTCTTCCTTCTTCCTTCTTCCTTCTGCTATGGATTTGCTAGATGTGCGAGTGGGAGCTTTGATTTTTCGCCTCTTAATTGTCTTAGGAGGGCGCAACCCGCTCAATCCTTTCTTTTTGAATCTTTTGTAAGCCGAGCCGCCCCAATCGCTTAGATAGTGGCTCATAGCGCCTAATTCTAGACCGATGTAAACGGCTAAAATTTCGATGCGGTGTTCCCAGATCGATCGCCCGTAACTCAAAACCACATCCTGCCAATTCCCGCCTAAGTTCCCGGCTTTTTCGGCAATTGCCAATCCCAACATTCCGAAAACCGCGATCCAGATAGCGAGGTACAAGATTCGCAAAGCAGTGCCGATCAGAGGGCCGTGGGACAAAAAAGAGCGGTGGCGCAGGCTTTTTTGGTACGGGAGCCAAATGGGTTTGAACCATCCCCAGCGCTGATACTGGCACGAGTAGATATCCAAGTCGGGGCCAAACATCAGCCCGCCGAATAAGAAACTGCCGGAAACGAGCAAAGTCAGGTTGCTGCTCTGAGTCTGGCCAAAGGTGAGGGCTGCCACGAAGGGCAAACTCCACATGGTTATTTGATCGTGGGTGCGGCCAGAGGGCATTTAAAGTTTAGGATTTTTTTTTACTTGATCTTTCTGAGTTACTGTGATATGATAAATCCCGGTGAGTGCAATTGGGTGATTAGCTCAGTGGTAGAGCGCCTGCTTTACACGCAGGATGCCGTAGGTTCAAATCCTACATTACCCATCCGATAACTCAATATCAACAGTTTCAGCCGTTTTTAGCCGTCAAGCCGAGAACGGCTGTTGCTGTTTAGGGTTGACTGTTGAATTTGGTGACGACTCAATTTAACATTCTGTGGCGGATGTCTCAAAAGTTGGCACCCAATGCTAGAAAATTAATTTATTGATTTTCTTTTTTAGAACCCTGTATATGAAGCCTAAAATAACTAGCCCGATCGCTTGGCAGCAAGCTGAACTGCTCATGCAGCCAGCGATGATCCGAGTGCTCGACAACATCCGCAAACAATTAGAGGAGTCTGTCTGGACGGGCACTTATCAAGAAGTGCAGATTCCCATTCCGGGCTATCAACTACTTTTAGAGCTTCAAGGCGAGCAAAGATGTATTGATATTTGGGAACTTTGCTATCGAGTCTGCTTTGTCAACTACCAGCCCGCCCACAGTCAAATCCAAAGCCAAGAAGTTGTAATTGATACTAGCTTGATTGATGATGAGACTGGCGATGTAGATTGGAATCGTCTTGATGCTAAAGCCAGTCAATTAATACAAGAAATATTCGCCAATTTGGGCAAATAGTCAGTTGTCAGTTGTCAGTTGAGAGTTGTCAGTTGAGAGTTGTCAGTTGAGAGTTGTCAGTCAACAGTCAACAGTCAATAGTCATCAGTCAACAGTCATCAGTCAACAGTCAACAGCCATCAGTCAACAGTCATCAGTCAACAGTCAACAGTCAATAGTCATCAGTCAACAGCCAACAGTCAACAGTCAACAAAATCTTATGATTCAAGAATTGCACGACATTCAAGCAGCGGCCGGTGCTACTTTTGTAGAGTTAACAACCAAAGAAATTGTGCCAGTCAGTTTTGGTAACGACGCAGAAGCGATCGCAGCAACTAAACAAGGTGCGGCTTTGTACGATCGCACTCACTGGGGACGCATTCAAATCTCAGACAGCGATCGCCTGCGGTTCTTGCACAATCAAAGTACCAATAACTTTAATATACTCAAACCCGGTCAAGGTTGCGACACCGTTTTTGTGACTTCCACCGCCCGGACGATCGATCTCGCCACCGCTTATGCTACAGAAGATGCCGTACTGCTGTTAGTTTCGCCCAACCGCCGCCGCCAACTGCTGGAATTGCTCGATCGCTATATTTTCCCAATGGATCGCGTCGAGTTAACAGATTTAACCGATACAACTGTTGCTTTCAGTTTCCTCGGCCCGGAAAGCACTCAACTATTAGAAAAAATAGGAGTTACCGAACTCGAAAATCAACCTTACGCTACTCACAAATTGATAAAAACCCCCCCTCTTTCCCCCCCTTACCAAGGGGGGGATGAAGGGGGGGTTCGAGTTGCGGTGGGTAGCGGTTTAGCAACTCCCGGATACACGTTAATTGCGTCAGCAAGCGATGCAGCCAACTTGTGGAAGGAATTAGTCAAAGCTGGGGCTGTACCGATGGGCGATCGAGTTTGGGAACAACTGCGAATCGAACAAGGACGCCCCGCACCCGATTTTGAACTCACAGAGGATTACAACCCCCTAGAAGCCCGCCTTTTACACACGATTACCTATGACAAAGGCTGCTACATCGGTCAAGAAACAATTGCCCGGTTGAACACCTACAAAGGAGTCAAACAGGAACTTTGGGGCGTGCAGTTGAGCGATGCGGTTGAACCCGGAACAGGAGTCACAATCGGAGAGGAAAAAGTTGGCAAACTCACCAGTTTTACGGAAACTGAATCCGGCTTTTTTGGTCTTGCTTACATCCGCACAAAAGCGGGCGGCGAAGGACTGAAAGTGCAAGTCGGATCGGTGTCAGGGGAAGTAGTAAACGTACCTTTCTTGAGTTCGTAGTTGCGCTCGGTAGCCTGTTGACGCCGCAGCGCCCAAAACTTTTTTGTTGAGGTTGATTTGGGAAGAATGCTAATACCATAAATTTGCCCCAAGTCCTATCTTTAGATAGATTTGCAAACCAAAAACCGAAATTATTCTGTATTACAGTCGTCACAGAAAAAACAGAGTTTTTCAATGAAAAAGTTTACATCGCGCTTAGTTACAACTTGCCTGCGAGTTGGAATAATCTTTGCTTTAGGAATAGCGCTGATTTTTAGCTCCGAATTGGAATTGTCGGGCAACAAAATGCAAGCGATCGCTACACATTTAACTCCTGAAGCTACGTCTTACGAAGTTGCCCGTCCCGATCGCCCGCCAACAACCGATATCGAGAAGGGAGGAAATGATGCCGTTGACAATATCCGAGAAAAGCTGAATCTCGACCAACCGATCGCCCCCAGTACCAAAAAATTTATAGAATCGGTAAAAGATAACGTGGGCGAAGCAGTTACGCCGGGACAGAAAGCAGTAGAAAAAGCGGCAGAGCGAGGTAGGAGCGAGCGAGCCAAGTAATTCAATCGCATCCAGTTTTAAAATATCATATTCTTAGTCCGCCTGCGCGGACTTTGTTTGTTCAGTAGCGATTTCCAAATCCGAATCATGGAAGGGATAATGAACCCGGATTCGATTGTTCATATTGGCACTTCAGGTTGGAGTTACGACCATTGGGAAGGTGTGCTTTATCCCCACCAGCTACCGCCTCGCTCTAGGCTAGATCGCTATATCCAGCACTATCAAACCGTCGAAGTTAATAGCACCTACTACCGCTGGCCACCAAACACTACCTTTGCTAACTGGCGAGAGCGCCTCCCCCAAGGATTTTTGATGACCGTAAAAGCGCCCCGTGGTCTAACGCACTCCAAGCGTCTTTATTCGCCAGAAAAGTGGTTGGAACGCATGAGTGAGGGACTTCAATCCCTGGGCGATCGATTGGGTATTCTGCTCGTCCAACTCTCTCCCCAGTTCGGCTGCGATTTGGCCCGCCTAGCCTACTTTCTAGAACAGGTGCCCTCCTGGATCAAAGTAGCTGTCGAATTCCGACATCCAAGCTGGCACACAGAAGAGGTATTTTCGCTGCTAGAACGCTCTGGAGCGGCCTACTGCGTGATGAGCGGCGCCCACCTGCCGTGTATCCTGCGCGCAACGGGTTCATTCGTCTATGTGCGCCTCCACGGCCCCGACGCCAACAATCTCTACGGCGGCTCCTACTCGGATGATGATTTGCACTGGTGGGCCGATCGCATCCACGAGTGGGAAAGTCAAGGGCAACCTGTGTTCGTCTACTTCAACAACGACGGAGAGGGAAATGCAGTGAGGAACGCTTCAAAGCTAAAAGCTTTTGTGGAGAATGGTACTTCATGACAGACTCTGATTGAGAGTGTCCCCATTCTTTTGGGCGCATTCAAAAACGCTCCGCAGTTCCTTGAAGCTGAATTAGAAATCGGAGGTGGCGTTCGTCTAGGTTATTGTTTGACGATCGCACTCACCCCGAACCCGCACATCCAACTCAACATCACCCAGCACAAGCCGATCGTATTCAACTCAACATCACGATCGCACTTTTGCTTCCATTTCAAACAAATCCCGCAGGGTGCGCTTGACCGAAAGGAAACACGAAATACTCCGTCAGTTTCTCGATGCAATCATTAAACGCTTTGTAGTAAGCTGTTCGACATCTAAACTGCATTAACTCGCGTTACCTTTGTTTTTGATCTTTCGGTTCCATTTCATAATTAAT
>NZ_JAUBOS010000105.1:0-11489 GCF_036700365.1 Microcoleus sp. w2-18bC1 | reverse complement strand
TTTAGAAGGTTTTTTTAGTTATTTAGTAGTGCACAAATTTAGGTGTTTGTCAAATTAATTTAGATGCGTTTACCCTGGGAAGGGAGTAGCAACATTTGCAGCTCGATGGCAGCTTGTAGGAGAGGGAGGCAACCTACTTAGTGTTGCTACGATGGAAGATGGAACTTTGGTTGGTGTTGGTATAGACAATCAGCTTTACCAATTCCTGGGATGATAGCGCTTGTATAGACGATCTCTATTAATCAACTCGACCTTGTTGCAAATACCAGGTCGTTTTTTTAAGCTCATATTAGCTTCGCTAGTTCTGGGCGTATCTTTAGTGAGGGCAAAAAGTGTAGAAAAACAGATGGTGGAGTTAGCTGGAGTTATCGATTATAGTCTTGAACCAATTAACAAAAAGCAACTCGCTGCTTTCAAACTAACCCATGCTTTTCGATACTCATTGATAAAATCGTGGAATTTGGAAGGAGACTTCTGATGAAAAACCAATGGGATCTGAGCGAATTCCGTCTATTCGTAGAAGAAACACTCAAACAATGGCAAGTGCCAGGAGTAGCGATCGCGATCGTACTTATCAGCATAACTACGAGATAGCAGAAAATTCGATCGCCCTTTAATATCAATCGTTTAATTATTTCGATCGCATTTTGGCAAAATTCCTCAACAGTTAAGCGGAAAAACCCCTCGCAGCCGATAATCACCCGCTTCTCCCCCAAATCTCCACGCACAACAGCATCCTCGAAATAATCGGACATTTCCCGCACACTTACAGGTACGATCGAACTATTGTCATCTGATTTGAGATTGGGGATTGTCCCCATCAGTCAACCTGCGCGTCGGAATGAATCCGGGGGCTGGTTTTTTTATCCAAAATCCCAAATCCCAAATCTCAAATCGGCATGGTCATTAGCCATTTGCCAACAGTCACATAATTGTTGACAATATTGCACAATAGATAAAATTGTAAATATATAGCACCTGCGTTTTTTTTGACCGCTTATGAATAGCAGATTCCTCGATCGCCTCCACCACCCCTCGCGCCCCGTCATCGTCTTCGACGGCGCGATGGGAACCAACCTGCAAGTCCAAAACCTCACCGCAGAAGACTTTGGCGGCAAAGAATACGAAGGCTGCAACGAATATCTCGTCCACACCAAGCCGGAAGCAGTCGCCAACGTGCACCGGGGATTCCTCGAAGCAGGGGCCGATGTCATCGAAACAGACACCTTTGGCGCTGCTTCCATCGTTCTCGCCGAATACGATTTGGCAGACAAAGCATATTATCTCAACAAAACTGCCGCCGAACTCGCCAAGGGTATCGCCGCCGAATTTTCCACGCCAGAAAAACCTCGATTTGTCGCAGGATCGATCGGGCCAGGCACCAAATTGCCAACATTAGGACACATTGATTTTGACACGCTCACCGCCGCTTTTGCCGAACAAGCAGAAGGACTTTATGACGGCGGCGTTGACTTATTTATTGTCGAAACTTGTCAAGATGTGCTGCAAATTAAATCAGCATTAAATGCCATTGAAGAAGTATTTAAGAAAAAAGGTGCGCGCATTCCGTTAATGGTATCAGTCACAATGGAAGCCACCGGCACAATGTTAGTCGGTTCCGACATCAGCGCCGCCCTAGCCATTTTGCAGCCGTACCCGATCGACATTTTAGGCCTCAACTGCGCCACCGGGCCCGATCGCATGGCCGAACACGTCAAATACCTTTCCGAACATTCGCCCTTCGTCGTTTCCTGCGTTCCCAACGCCGGTTTACCCGAAAACATCGGCGGGCACGCGCACTACAAACTCACGCCAATAGAATTAAAGATGGCCTTGATGCGCTTTGTCGAAGACTTAGGCGTGCAAGTCATCGGTGGCTGCTGCGGCACCCGCTACGATCACATCCGCGAACTATCAGAAATTGGCAAAACTCTTAAACCCAAAATCCGCGAATTTACTTGGGAACCTTCCGCCGCTTCAATTTACACCGCCCAACCCTACGAACAAGAGAATTCCTTCTTAATTGTCGGCGAAAGACTCAACGCCAGCGGTTCCAAAAAATGCCGCGATTTGCTAAACGCCGAAGACTGGGACGGTTTAGTAGCAATGGCCAGGGAACAAGTGCGAGAAGGCGCGCACATTCTCGATGTTAACGTTGATTATGTCGGCCGCGACGGCGTGCGCGACATGAAAGAATTAGTTTCCCGCGTTGTGACTAATGCAACTCTCCCTTTAATGCTGGATTCCACAGAATGGGAAAAGATGGAAGCAGGCTTAAAAGTTGCGGGCGGCAAATGTTTGCTGAATTCCACTAACTACGAAGACGGAGAACCGCGTTTTTATCAAGTTTTAGAGTTGGCGAAAAAATACGGCGCGGGCATAGTTATTGGTACAATTGACGAAGACGGGATGGCCAGAACAGCCGACCAAAAATTTGCGATCGCCCAGCGCGCCTATAACGCCGCCGTCGCCTACGGAATTCCCCCCGAGGAAATCTTTTTTGATACCCTAGCATTGCCAATTTCTACCGGGATTGAAGAAGACAGAAAAAACGGGAAAGCTACCATCGAATCGATCCGCCGCATCCGCCAAGAATTGCCAGGATGTCACGTAATTTTAGGAGTTTCTAACATTTCCTTCGGGTTGAATCCGGCGGCGCGGCAAGTCTTGAATTCCATGTTTTTGCACGAAGCGATGCAGGCGGGGATGGACTCGGCAATTGTCAGCCCGAATAAGATTTTGCCGATCGCCAAAATCGACCCCAAACACCAAGAAATCTGCCGTAAACTGATTTACGACGAACGGGAGTTTGACGGCGATATTTGCGTTTATGACCCCTTGGGCGAGCTGACAACGGTGTTTGCGGGCAAAACCACAAAGCGCGATCGGACAGAAGACGCAAGCCTCCCGGTAGAAGAACGTCTCAAGCAGCACATCATCGACGGCGAACGCATTGGGCTAGATATCCAACTCGCCAAAGCATTAGAAACCTATCCGCCTCTCCACATTATCAATACCTTCTTGCTAGACGGCATGAAAGTAGTCGGAGAATTGTTCGGTTCGGGACAAATGCAACTGCCATTTGTATTGCAGTCAGCAGAAACCATGAAAGCGGCAGTTGCCTATTTAGAACCGTACATGGAAAAGTCCGAATCCGGGGACAACGCCAAAGGAACATTTATCATCGCTACTGTCAAAGGCGACGTTCACGACATCGGCAAAAACTTGGTTGATATTATCCTATCAAACAACGGCTACCGAGTGATTAACTTGGGTATTAAACAGTCAGTTGACAATATTATCGAAGCCTACGAGAAGCACAAAGCCGACTGTATTGCCATGAGTGGCTTGCTGGTAAAATCCACCGCATTTATGAAAGAAAATCTGGAAGTATTCAACCAGAAAGGAATTACCGTTCCGGTAATTTTGGGCGGCGCGGCTTTGACTCCCAAATTTGTACATGAAGACTGCCAAAATACCTACAAAGGTAAAGTCGTTTACGGCAAAGATGCGTTTTCTGACTTGCACTTTATGGACAAACTCATGCCTGCAAAATCTGCGGGTAAATGGGAAGATTTGCAAGGATTTTTAGATGAAATAGGGCAGGAGAATGGGGCGGCTAAAGAAGCTAAAGCTGCGCCCGAAACTTCTGGAGAAGATGCCAAGAAAGCAGACACTCCTGTGGTGATAGATACCAGGCGATCCGAAGCAGTTGCAGCAGATATTGATCGCCCGACTCCTCCTTTCTGGGGAACAAAACTGTTGCAGGGAGAAGACATCCCCTTTGAGGAGATTTTCTGGCACTTAGATTTGCAAGCTTTAGTTGCCGGTCAGTGGCAGTTCCGCAAGCCAAAAGACCAATCGCGGGAAGAATACGATGCTTTCTTAGCTGAGAAAGTTTATCCCATATTGGAAGAGTGGAAACACAAAATTATCACCGAAAATTTACTGCAGCCGCAAGCAATTTACGGGTATTTTCCCTGTCAAGCTGAAGGTAATTCTTTGCATTTGTACGATCCAGAAATTATGGAGGGCGGGCAAGATGTATCGACACCCGCTGCAACATTCACATTTCCCCGGCAAAAATCGGCGCGACGGCTGTGCATTGCCGACTTCTTTGCACCCAAAGAATCGGGAAAAATCGATGTATTTCCGATGCAAGTAGCGACAGTGGGAGAAATTGCTACAGAGTACGCGCAAAAGCTATTTGCTAACAATCAATATACCGACTATCTCTACTTTCACGGGTTAGCGGTACAGACAGCGGAAGCAATCGCAGAATGGACTCACGCGCGAATTCGCCGGGAATTGGGATTTGGTAGCGAAGAACCCGACAGCATTCGCGATATGCTAGCACAAAGATATCGCGGTTCGCGGTACAGTTTCGGCTATCCCGCTTGTCCGAACATGGCGGATCAGTACAAGCAACTGGAATTGTTAAAGTGCGATCGTATCAACCTCTACATGGATGAAAGCGAACAACTTTATCCCGAACAATCAACAACGGCAATTATCACCTATCACCCAGCCGCCAAATACTTCAGCGCTTAATTCGTAGGGTACGCTATAAGCACCTTTCTCTCGCTTTGATCGTTCATTATTCTCGTTCCCAGGCTCTGCCTGGGAACAAAGATCGGGAGGCAGAGCATCCCTTTAAAAACCGGGGTGCCGAGCCTCAAAAAATGCGTTTTCAGGTATAACCTGCCAACAATACAAAAATAGTTTCCGAATTAAAGCAATAAAAAAGCACCTTAACAAAAGTGCTTTCCTGAATATAAACTTTCCGTGTCTGACGAAACTTTTACGAGTAATTCCGGGGAGTGCGCGCGCCGGCAGATGCTCCTACCATCGAAGCAACTAAACCCAATAGTGAGCCGAACAAGAAGGACCAACCAGCTTTTGCAGCATTACCAGCAATATTTCGAGTATCCTGAGCAGATACGTTAGGTGCTCGGTTCGGCAAATCGACCCCGCCCTGCTGTGCTTGATTAATTGCTTCTCCCGCATTCGCAGCTATTACGCCAAAAGTGCCGGCCACGCCATTTGCTAACAGCCAAGAGCCAATTGTTAAGGTCGTTGCCCACAAAATTGCTCCATTTAAAAGCGCTGTGTTGCGGTTCATCGGGCCGCAAGCGCGAGCAGTTACCCAACCGCCAACGGCCAAGCTAATTAACAAACTAATAATTGACCAAATTCCCACGCCGGTACCCACGTCCCCGGCAATAGTGCGCGGAGCTCCTGAACCAGCAATGTTGCTCAACCCGATCGCAGCGCCCAATGCACTTAATACCAGTTGTGTGCCGATCGCAATTACCAAACCAGAAAAAATCGGGCCCCAACGTACTCGATCGTGGTATTCCATCACTGAATTTACGACCACGGGTTCGGTACCAACGTTATCTACAGGTCTATTTACGTATGACATAGATTTTTTTTTCCTCTGAGATTTGCTTTAATTTTTAACAATCTTTCACTTAAGCATTGATTGTGGCTGAGATTGATAGAAACTATATCTGCCTG
Source organism: Microcoleus sp. w2-18bC1 (assembly GCF_036700365.1). NCBI lineage: Bacteria > Bacillati > Cyanobacteriota > Cyanophyceae > Oscillatoriales > Microcoleaceae > Microcoleus > Microcoleus sp. w2-18bC1. The sequence continues at coordinate 5,969 of NZ_JAUBOS010000105.1, read as the reverse complement.
GGGAAATAACCAGTATCTATGTCTGAAGAAAGAAACGAAAAAGTCATCCGCCCCCAGCCACCCGCTATTAGCTAATGACTGATGACTGATGACTGATGGCTGATAACTATTTTATCCCGTTGGAAAGCTTCCCGGATGTATACAGAAAAGGCGGACGTATACAGAAAAAACAGCTTAACGCAATCTTACAGCCGTTCCAACGGCAGTAATCAGCAGCAAAGCCCCGTTTGAGTCTACATTAATCGTGCCGGTGTCAACTTCCACCCCGATTACGGCATTGGCGCCGAGGCGCTGGGCCCGTTTTTCCAGTTCCGCGAGGGCATCTCGCTGTCCTTTGAGAAACACTTCCTCGTAACTGCCGGTGCGCCCGCCGATGATGTCGCGAATGCCCGCGAAGAAATCTCGCAGGGCATTGGTGCCGTAGACAACCTCAGCAGTTACAATTCCCAGGTAAGATTGAATTTCTGCTCCTTGGATGATATCAGTTGTTGTTACAATCATCAGTTGGCCTCAATCGCGAAAATTTTGAGTGGGTCTTGTTCTGTAGATTTACTACATCTCGCCACTCAAACATTCCTGGTAAATCATAAGTTGTCAGCTTGCCAAGCAGACAGCTACTCGCTCTTCCATTCCACATACTCTTTGAAACACATGGCCGTGCACAAACAAAGTCTCTTGGTATTCAGTACGTTGCTAGTAGCAGGATTCGCTGTCGCAGCGCCGCAGATAGCGCTCTCAGCAGAAATATCCGTTCAAGTCAACCCTCAAAATAATTCAAATTTAGATGATCTGCTGCGACAAGGGCGCGAGTTTGTAGATTCAGGAGACTACACTAGGGCGATCGCCATTTATCAAGAAGCGGCGCGTTTAGATACGGAAAACCCCCGCATTTTTTCGGGTATTGGCTATTTAGAAGCGCGTCAGGGCAACTATCAAGCCTCAGTAGAATTTTACCAACAAGCGATCGGTCTCGATCCGAATAATGCTGACTTCCAATACGCATTAGGATATGCTATGGCGAATTTACAAAACTATCCCGCAGCAGCCACAGCTTACCGCCGCGCCGCTGTGCTCGATCGCAAAAATGTCAATGCCCGAATCGGTCTCGGAGTGGTACTCTTTCAGCAAAAAGATTACAGCGGTTCTTTTAAAGCATACCAAGAGGCGATCGCCCTCGATCCAAAAAATTGGCAAGCTTATTCTTCAATGGGTTTAGTATTGATCCAGCAGGGAAGTTTTGCCAGTGCTGTCACCGTCCTCCAACAAGCAGCCGAACTCGCTCCCAAACAAGCAGGTGTCCAGTTAAAATTAGGCACTGCTTTGCTGCGTGCCGGCTATACTTCCGAAGGGCTAGCAGCTTTTGAAGAAGCTGCCAAATTGGAACCCCGGAATCCAGAAGTGCAGCTAGAAATTGGCGAACTTCTCCAGGCTCAAAACGACTTCGACGGAGCGCTTATAGCTTATCAGCGGGCTATTGAGGTGCGACCTAATTTAGTGGAAGCACACGCAGGAATGGGGAAAATTCAACTGGAAAAACAAGATTTTTCAGGAGCGATTACTACTTTTCGGCGAGTGATTAAGCTTGATCCAAACCGGGCAGAAGCTTATTACAATATGGGCAAGGCACTCAAAGCGCGCGATCGCAAATCCGAAGCAATTGAAGCTTTTCAACAAGCCCTCGACACTTACCGCCAGCAAGGCAACAATGATGGTGCACAAAAAGCTGAGGCGGCATTGCGGGAACTGAAGTAATATTTCTCAATGTACTAATAGGTAATTGGCTAGCAGTTTTGAGTGTGGAGTAAGTAATTTTCCTAGGGCTTAACTCCTTCAACCCGCCTTGTTGCAAGGAAAGAAGCAATCTCAAAACTGTTTCTATTCCCTATTGCCTAGGCCCCTTTCCTGTTCCTTCTTCCTTCTTACTTCGTTTGCTTAAGTTTTTAATTGAATGCAGATAAATGTGGCTAAATAGAGTACAATATTGGCGCGATTGGAGAAGGGCGATCGCTCTGTAAGTTTAAGAAGAAATAAGGGCGATCGCACAACAGCATTTTGTCAAAGCTCCATCTTTTGTAATATGCTAAAAAGGCTTATTGACAATGAATCTATTTCTATTGGTAGAGACGGCAAAGTTGTTAACATTTGTAAAATAAGCAAAATATCCTCTCCCTAGAACTTCATCTATGCAAACGTATGATGTCATTATCATAGGCGCAGGTCACAACGGACTCGTCTGTGCGTCTTATCTGCTGAAAGCTGGATATACAGTCCTCTTGTTAGAAAAACGTTCAGTTCCCGGCGGCGCGGCAACTACTGAAGCTGCCATTCCCGAATTGCCGGATTTTAAATTCAATCTTTGCGCGATCGACCACGAATTTATCCATTTAGGGCCAGTTGTAGAAGAACTAGAACTGGAAAAATACGGTTTAGAATATCTTTTCTGCGATCCAGTGGCCTTTTGTCCACATCCCGACGGTAAATATTTCTTAGCGCACAAATCCGTTGAAAAAACTTGTGCTGAAATTGCCCGCTATAACGAGCGCGACGCTAAAAAATATGCCGAATATACAGACTTTTGGCAGCGGGCTTTAGGGGCAATGGTTCCGATGTTTAATGCGCCACCAAAATCCATCATAGATATTCTGGGCAACTACGATATTTCAAAGATCAAAGATTTATTGTCCGTCATCGGTTCACCCGACAAAACGCTGGACTTTATTCGCACGATGCTCACCAGCGCTGAAGACCTTCTCAACGAGTGGTTTGACGAGGAATTTATCAAAGCACCCCTAGCAAGATTCGCCGCAGAGCTCGGCGCGCCTCCTTCGCAAAAAACCCTTGCTGTAGGTGCAATTATGCTGGCAATGAGACACAATCCCGGCATGGCAAGACCGCGCGGAGGAACCGGTGCATTAGTGCAAGCGCTGCTCAATTTAGTTAAAAGCTATTCAGGTGTGGTACTTACCGACCAGCACGTCGAGAAAATATTAGTTGATGATGGTCGCGCTGTGGGAGTTCGAGTGGCCAACGGCACGGAATACCGCGCTACAAAAGGTGTCATTTCTAATATTGATGCTAAGCGCTTGTTTCTGCACTTAATGGACTCCAGCGATGTTGACAGTGCCGACCCGGATTTGCGGGAAAGATTGGAGCGCAAAATTGTTAACAACAACGAGACTATTCTCAAAATAGACTTAGCTCTCAATCAAATGCCCAAGTTTGATCGCTGGAATCATCGGGACGAATATTTAATCGGTTCGGTTTTAATTGCAGATTCGGTGAGACACGTTGAAATTTCTCACAGCGAACCTTCAATCGGCAGAATTCCCGACTCTGACCCATCGATGTATGTAGTGTTTCCGACGGTACTAGACCCGTCAATGGCTCCCCCCGGACATCATACGGCTTGGATTGAATTTTTTGCTCCTTACATGATCGAAAATGCTGAAGGAACCGGTCAACACGGTACGGGTTGGACGGATGAGCTGAAAAACAAAGTTGCCGATCGCTGCATTGATAAATTAGCAGAATACGCGCCAAATATCAAAAATTCAATTATAGGGCGCCACGTGGAAAGTCCGGCAGAATTGGGAGAGCGTTTGGGGGCTTTGAAAGGGAATTATTATCACGTTGATATGACGCTAGATCAGATGATATTTTTCCGTCCTTTGCCGGAGTTGGCGAATTACAAAACGCCGATCGATGGTTTGTTCCTCACGGGGGCGGGAACGCATCCGGGTGGCTCAATTTCGGGGATGCCGGGACGCAACACCGCTCGCGTTTTCATGCACTCGCAGCAGCCTTTCGCGCAGACTTTAGCAGATGCGGCTAATACTCTGAAAGCGAAGGGTAAGTCGGTATTTCGGAGTAATGAGAAGTAAGAGGACTGGCACTGCCTGCCCTTATTGATTTACTCAGGACTTACGCACTCCCATCGAAGAAACCGGGTTTTTTACCGAATCAGAGGGTCACAACCAATTATTGTCGTAAAATACCCGGTTTCTATGCCCCTATGTGTAAGTTTGATTAATGTTTCCATTAGGGTTAGTTGCAAATTTCCATTAGGGAGAGTAATTTTAGGGTGCATCTCAGTTTAGCAAATACATCAAATTGAAAGTTGACCGTTGAGATAAGCACAGCGAAGAGAAAGGATAGACGAAACGTTCTCAATCTTCCATTGCGCTCCCGATATTTTCACCCTTAATCCAATGCGTTTAATTATTGATTCAATTGTTCCCGAACCAATCGAACTTATGGATTCTTCTTTGTAGTATTGGTAATTGACTATTCGACAGCGATGGGTCTCTAAATAATTACAAAACGTTTTATTTTAAATGCTCGATCTTTAAAGTCTTTAAATAAATTTATAACTTCATCAAGTTTGCCTTGCCATAACATATTTTCTACTAATTTTAGTTCTTTTATTGAACCCCCCTACCTTGTAGAGATTTTCTTTGAGATGATACCAATCTAAGATTTCTTGTCTTTGTTCATTGTCTCCAATTTCTTTAAATATGTTCCAAATCCCGGCATGACCATCTCCTAGACAATACATAGGGTGTAGTAATTTTTGGCTATTAGTCCCATCAATTAAATCTTGATTATTTTGAAAAAAGGCTGCCGAATAAACATTATCTAAACACAGGGCTTTATAGTCTTTCCAGTAACAGCTCTCGCCCTTGGTTTCGTTGCGTAGTCTAACTTTACCGCCATCCAATGTAATTTTTTTGACTCCTTGTTGAGATGTAGGTAATTCAAATTCTTGTCGATTGACTAATCTTTGTAATGTACTGTGAGAAATTTTGATTCCCGTAAATTTTTCCAAATCTTTTTCTGCCATTTGATAAGATTCATTAGCGCCGATTAAAAGACAGCAAGTTTCCATGAGTGGACTAAATTGACTGTAAGCTTTTAAGCCAAAATATTTTGCCTGATTATCTGTAATGTCGAGCGAGCCGATTATTGATTTTATTTTTCGGGGCTTTCCTGTTTTAATTCCTGATACTGATGAAAAAAAAGCTACCTAGTTCTGGGCCGACTTCTTCTAACATTTTCGCTTCGCAGGGTTTTTTCTATACTTTTAAAACTTTTTAACTCGGTTGGATCTGTATTTCTGTAAAAAATTTCTGCTACCGCTTTTAAGTGGGCTTTTAGCTGTTGTTGGTCTGATGGTGTCATTTTATTTGTCTCATCTTTATTTAACGATTTTACTAGCTTTTTCATTTTCTCTCTTTTTTGACACATTTGGCAAAGTGAGATGCACCCGCCAAATATCGACGACAGCGGTTCGTAGCTGATGGCATGAGTGTAACGAAGATATGTGACGCGAGCTTTGAATTGAACGGCCAAACGGTGAACCTGGTTCCATTCCCAATGGTACAGGTGCAACATATTCGGTCTGACAGCAGGCACACTGACCATCATAACGTTCGATTCGGGTGACTATGGGGCGAATTGGGGGTAGTTCGGTTTTTTCGTAGAGGGATTGCAATTTTTGTGCGGCGGCGGTGAGTTTCTCTCCACACTGGGGACAATTTTTGAGTTGGGCGATGATTGTTTGGTCGGGTTCAGGATGTAGCTGTCTTCCCCCTCCTGCTCTTGCTAGGCTTCTTTGTCTTTTTATCCCCTCAATTTTCTATGGCTTAATGTTTGGCTTGAATCATGAGGATGGTGGAGTGCTGGAATTTTGGCTAGGTTTTTTGGGAGATGAGCCTGGTTTTGGTTCGTATGTGGCTAATGCTGCGCTAAGTTTTTGGATTTCTGGCCATAGCTCTACTATCAAGGCTTCTTTTGCCTCGTTCGATAGTTGCTTTAAGTCGGGGAGTTTTTCCATCCCTTGATCTAATGTCTATCTTGTCTTCTTGTCAAGGGGGTTGAGCAATTACTATTTTAGGTTCTTCCTTACTTGGTATGCTAAACTAACAGTTAAAATGCCAAGTAAGCAAACATCTATTTTTGTAATTTTCAAA
>NZ_JAUBOS010000006.1:127394-168165 GCF_036700365.1 Microcoleus sp. w2-18bC1 | reverse complement strand
TGTCGGTTGATGTTACCCACTCACAAAAGCGTTCCCAGACGTTGGCGCTTTCGCGCTGCTGTAAGGTTGTTGTCATTGTTTTATGATTGCTTTATTTGGTTGTCAATGTTCGGATGATGTTTATATTATTAACGGTGTTGTTAAGGTTTGTAAAGGGGTTTGACGACAGTTAAACTGATGACTGTGATTAGGAAAGCTGATGTAAGGAGAGACAGGGGCGTAGGTTGCGGGGTCCGACGCCATTGCCCCCGCGCGAAAAGATGAAGATAGCGTGCACACGCGGCGCACCTCAACCCTAACGAACGGGAGCGCTCGGAGGCGGAGAAGGTAGAGGAACAGGAGCGAGGACAGGTGGAGAGGCAGGGATGCGAGCAGGTGGAGAAATCCTGAACTGCTGGAGTTGCTGTGGCGTGAGCGATCGCAAAATTCTCAGTCCGAGGGTGTCTCTGGAGATGCTTAAAGCGTAGGATGGCTCCAAATACGGGCGGAAATTGGATTTGTTGTTCAAATAGCTTTCCATGAAAGCTAGGCTGAGTCCGCTGAGGTAGCGGCGGGCTAAAACAGGTTCCGGCCCAATGACCTCTGGTGGTGGCAGAAAGAGGCTTTGAGGGGAATCCTCGATCGTTGAGAAGTGAGTCCCGTTGTTCATCAGCACCAGATATTTGTTGGGCGATGTCAGCCATGTGAACGGTTGAATTTGTTCGAGCAAAGCGGGGGCGACGGTATCGGCGCTGCCTGCGATTAGCATGACTGGGATTTGGATTTTGCTGAGGTTTGTTTCTCCAAGAATGCTGCTAACGATCGGGTTAACGGCGATCACAGCTTTGATGCGCGGGTCGTCGAAATTGTACTGGTTGCGCTCTAGGCCGCGGGCGCGGCACTGCAACAGTAGGGAGAGGTTCCAACTATCGTTTTCGACTCCGCAATCTTTGTCTAGCTGTGCAAAATTAATCCCCGCCCCGGCTAATGCTAAAGCCGTATAGCCCCCGAAAGACTGGCCGATGACACCGACCCGCTGCAAGTCGAGCTGCCCTTGATAGGCAGGATTGGTGGTAGAAAGTTGGGTTAAATAATCGAGCAAGTCTTTGATGTCGAGGGGGCGGTTGATAAATTCTGCTGGTTCTGCTACTTCATTCGCTCTGCCTGTTACTAAGTTTTGGATTTGTTGGGCGTTGCTGCCGGGGTGTTCGGGGACGGCGACCGCAAAGCCGTAGGAGGCTAGATGTTTGGCTAAATACTCGAAGGAAAGGCGATCGGAACCTAAACCGTGGGAAATTACTACTACTGGGGCCGGTTGCGGACTGCCCTGTGGCAGGTAAATGTCCATATCAAACGTGCGAGGGCGATTTGGACTCGTCACAGTTACCGATGATTTTTTCCAAGTATAGGGGCCCGGTAGCTGGGGCTGCAGCATTTCGGCTGGCGGTATGGCGGGTTCTGAGGCTGCTTGTGCTTCGGACAATTGAGCTACTCCGGCGATCGTCTGATTGGAACGGTTGATCAGCGATGTCAGCTCGTTGGCGATACCCAAGGCGCGGGCGATGTCAATCCTGATGCCATAGGTGGGGAATTTCCGCAGCACGTTGAGAATTGTCAGGCCTTCTGGATCTGAGGCTGCTAAAATCAGGGCGGCTCGGATGGCATAAAATCCAGGCTGCCGAGCTTTGGTTTGAATTACTCGGCCCAAGCGTCTCAGCAGCACTTCTCCTTGAGGCGTGTAAAGGAATTGGGCGATCGTCACCTGGCTGATTTCAGCTTTTGCTTGCAGGGCGGTGCGAATCTCAGCTAGCTGAGATTCTTTGACGTACTGAGCGAAGCCGTCCAAGTTTGAGTCTATTTTGCCTTCTTTGGCGAAAAGTGCCAGAGATTCGATGGGAACTGATTCTTCTAGCGGCCCGTAAGTTACGTAAATTCGCTCGGCACCCATTGCCGGTGCGGCAGTGCAAACAGCAGTGAATGCAAACAATCCTAGGTATTTTTGGGCGATCGACCGCCGAGTGCGAAGGGCAGCAGTGGAGAGGCTCGAAAACAGACAGTTCATAACTTTCACACCTAGGACTTCTAATAATTAGTCGGTGAAACGATGTAAATTGTTTCGTCAAAATTTAATGCCACAAAATCGATCTGTTGCTTCGGATGCTTCGGAAATTAGGTTATCTTGGGAAGCATAGCCAAAAAAGCAATTTTCTGACCTGACAAGACTAGCTGAAATTTAAAATTCAACACCGAGGGGTCAAACCTATTGGAATGCCCATTGATTATTTTTTCAGCTATGCAAGATATTTTCGATCAAGTTTGTAACTACAGCCTGAGTGGGAGAATTTATGATGTTCAATGCAACTGCTATCCTGATTGACGCTTTTGTGCAAGAGCTGCAGGCCGGCTACCGTCGCACCTACGGCAAGTACAAGCCTGACTACCCTGAAATTATCGCCTGGGCAGGGACTATGGCTCTGGAAAATATCGCTAACTGCGATGCTCTCTACCACAATGTGGAACACACAATGCTCGTGGCTTTGGTGGGACAAGAGATTCTCCGGGGCAAGCATATTCGCGAAGGCGGAGTGTCGCCGGAAGATTGGCTGCACTACCTAATCTCGCTGCTGTGTCACGATATCGGCTACGTCAAAGGTGTTTGCCGCCAAGACCAAGAAGCTGTGGGACTATATGCTACGGGTATTGACGGGGGCATGGTTTCTGTGCCGATCGGCGCAACTTCAGCCAGTTTAACTCCTTATCATGTCGATCGAGGCAAACTCGTAATTGACGAACGCTTCGGCGGCCACACATTAATTGATGCCGAACAAATCAAGCGCAATATTGAATTGACGCGCTTCCCAGTTCCTGCTAGCGAAACTCATCAAGACCGAAATAATTATTCTGGACTCGCTAGGGCAGCCGATTTGATCGGTCAGTTGAGCGACCCAAATTACCTACGAAAAATAAGTGCTCTGTTCTACGAATTTGAGGAAGTCGGCACTAATAAAATCTTGGGCTACAAGTCTCCGGGAGATTTGCGGCAAAATTACGCCAAGTTTTATTGGAATGGAGTTTTTCCATACATTCCAGCAGCTTTGAACTACTTGGAATTGACCCAGGGAGGCAAACAAATTATTGCCAACCTTTACGCCAACGTATTTCAGGTAGAACACGCTGAACCGCTCGCTTTCACCAAACCGAACGCTCAAGAATTCACCAAATCCCGCGCCAATAGCAACTTTAACGGCGAAAAAGATGGTGCGAATATTCAGCATTCCCTGTCCGGGGAAAACAAGAAATTTACCGAGTTTCCAGACTTAAATTTGTGATTATTTACGCCCAGAATGGGGCATCTATAAAGGCGAGTCAGTGGATTTTAAAATTGATAATTCTGTGTGATATGTTTGGCGCAACGTTCTGCTTTCAATCAGTCGAAGGATTTGAAATTTAATCCATAGATGAATCTGGGATGTTAAACAAGAGTCGAAATTTTAGGCCGACAGGCGTTGCCAGTCGGAAATTAAGTATCCGTTTTTTGGCAGCGTGATAATCAGGATAAGTTTTGATTTTTTAGTTGCTGGAGATTGGTTTTTAGCTCAAATTTAGATTAATTATCTCAAATCTAAAATTGCTCTAGCGGCAGATAGGTTGCTTGCTCCTTTTTTTTGAGCTAAAATCAAGAGTTATCATCAAAAATTTAACATAGAAAATCGAAAACCTTAAATTGATATGGCAGCAGAAATTCAGCAGCAAATTCAACAGTTGAGGCAGCAGCTACAGGAAGCTAGCTATGCTTATTATGTTCTCGATGCGCCGATTATTCCTGATGAGGTGTACGATCGACTTTATCGCCAGTTGCAAGAATTAGAATCAGATTATCCGGAATTAATTACTGCCGAAAGTCCGACTCAGCGGGTGGGAGAACAGCCTGCTACTCAATTTTTTAGCGTCAAACACAATATTCCTCTCTACAGTTTGGAAAATGCTTTTAATTTTGAGGAATTTGCTAAATGGCAGGAACGCTGGCAAAGGGTAGCACCTCCCCTAACCCCCGGTCAAGAGGGAAATGCACCCCCCCTAACCCCCCCTTATCAAGGGGGGGGACTTGATGGCAATGCACCTCTTCTAACCCCCGGTCAAGAGGGAAATGCACCCCCCCTAACCCCCCCTTATCAAGGGGGGGGACAAGAGGGAATAACATCTTCCATTAGCAATCAGGAAAATAGGGAAATTACTCCCCCCCTTAGCAAGGGGGGGCTGGGGGGGGGTTCCTATGTTTGCGAGTTAAAAATTGACGGTTCTGCTTTAGCGTTAACCTATGAAAATGGGGTTTTAGTTCGCGGTGCGACGCGGGGAGACGGCATTGCGGGAGAGGAAATTACTCAAAATGTCAAGACTATTCGCTCGATTCCTTTAAAGCTCAATTTAGATAATCCGCCGCCTGTTGTGGAAGTGCGGGGAGAGGCTTTTTTGTCTTTAGCTGTGTTTGAGGAAATTAATCGGGAACGGGAAAAAGCGGGGGAACAATTGTTTGCTAATCCTCGCAATGCTGCGGCGGGTACGCTGCGGCAGTTGGATTCTAAAATTGTGGATAAGCGACGGTTGGATTTCTTTGCTTATACTCTGCATTTAGATCAGGGTAACGAGGGTAATACGCAGTGGGATTCGTTGGAATTGTTGCGAAGAATGGGGTTTAAGGTGAATCCCAATCGCAAAATTTGCTATTCTTTGGATGAGGTTCGCGAGTATTACGAATATTGGGATACTGAGCGACGGAATTTGCCTTACATGACGGATGGGGTTGTTGTTAAGATTAATTCGGTTGGGCTGCAAAAACAATTGGGTTTTACTCAGAGGTTTCCGCGTTGGGCGATCGCCCTGAAGTATCCCGCGGCCGAAGTGCCTACAATAGTAGAATCTGTCACCGTACAAGTAGGCAGAACCGGGGCTCTGACTCCTGTAGCGGAACTCAAACCAGTACAGTTGGCGGGAACGACGGTTTCGCGGGCTTCTCTCCATAATAGCGATCGACTTTCCGACCTAAATCTCCATATTGGCGATACTGTGATTGTCAGAAAAGCTGGGGAAATTATACCAGAAGTTGTGCGAGTTTTACCGGAATTGCGTCCCCAAAATGCTCAACTTTTCCAAATGCCTAGTTGCTGTCCCGAATGCGAACAGCCTGTGGTTCGGGAAAAGGGGGAGGCCGTTACTCGCTGCATCAATACATCTTGTCCGGCAATTTTGAGGGGTTCGCTGATTCATTTTTGCAGCCGGGATGCTCTGGATATTAACGGTGTTGGCGAAAAGTTGGTGCAGCAGATGGTTGATAGCAATCTGGTGCATTCTGCGGCGGATTTGTACGATTTGACTGCGGAAAGATTGATGAGTTTGGAACGGATGGGCAAGAAGTTAGCAGAAAAGTTGGTAAGTGCGATCGCCCAATCGAAAAATCAACCTTATTCGCGCGTACTTTACGGCTTGGGCATCCGCCACGTCGGCAGCGTGAATGCTCAATTGCTAACAGAAAGGTTTGCAAATGTGGAAGAGTTAGCAGGAGTATCGGCGGCCTCGATTGAGGGCGTTTACGGCATCGGGCCGGAAATTGCTCAAGCTGTTTATCAGTGGTTTCGAGTGCCGGCTAATCAAAGTTTAATTGCACGGTTGAAAACTGCGGGATTGCAATTGCAGTCAGAAGTAAAAAATCCCAATTTAGCCAGCACAAATTTACAACTTGCAGGCAAAAGCTTTGTGCTTACCGGAACTTTGCCCACTTTGAAAAGAGATGAAGCTAAAGATTTGATTCAAAAAGCAGGAGGTAAAGTCACAAGTTCTGTGAGTGCTAAAACTGATTATGTGGTTGTGGGAGAAGATGCAGGTTCTAAGTTAGAAAAGGCTCAATCTTTGGGGATAAAACTACTTTCGGAATCGGAGTTATTAGAACTGCTATCGAGACCATAAATGATTGGTGAAAGTCAATATATCTCTCTTTTTTCTTTCTCTGCGCCCTCTGCGCCCTCTGCGGTTCGTAAAAAAGCTGATTCACTTGAGCCGTTTTCCGAGAACATCGCCAACCATTCTATTTCCCTAGGTGGAAAATAGCCCCTCGCGAATTGGGCAATACCTCAAAAGGCATAGAAATTGCGCTCGCACTTGGTCAATATACCTACTTCCCCGGCGGTGCTGCCCGCATCGGTTGTCGGTACTGGCTAGTTTTGCTAAAATTTGATAAAGTTTGCAATAGCGATCGCAACTGCCCGCTTAGCCAAATCCCAGCAATCATAGGAGATACATTATGTCTGAAATTCCAGCAGAACAAACACAAACAAACTTGACAACTCCAGAAATAACTACCGAAAGCTCCATTTCTGGAGTGGAAAACGTGAAAAATAGTTTGGGAAACGTCCTAAATAGTTGGAAGTTGAAAGCAGGATTAGCCGTTGCTGTACTTTTGGGAGTTTTGCTATTTGCTTTCTACTGGCAGCATATGATTGCAGTGGTAGGTATGAAGAGTTGGTCGGCGCGATCGGGAGCTAACCCGATCGAATGTATGGTAAGAGATACTAATAATGACGAGTATGTCAGTTGCAGCGCCCTCCTCGATCAGCAGATTGTCCCTCTTGAGTGCAGTTCGAGTTTGTTCAATATCGGCTGTCGAGTCAATTACGGAACTGCGGCACCAAATCCGAGACAAGTCAACCCTAGATAGAGCATCTGCGGGTTAGAGATGATTGTTCAATGAACAGATTTGCTACTTAAAATATGGGACTTACAAAAAAAATCTCACCGTAAAAATACTCCAGCAATCAGGATGAGAAAACTCTTGTTTTTCTCGTTGTAAATTAGCAGGTAATGAAAGTTACCTGCTATTGCCATGAGGTAATCTGTGATAGATGATGTGCGCCAGTATATTAATGTGAAGATTTCACATTTAGCATGGGTATCAAAGCATCCTCAGCTACTATAATAGATCAGTGCGCTCGCCCCTCATGATTGCTGACTATCTTTAATAACATTTTCTTCTATCATTGAAACCTGAAAATGATCGAGATTAATGGCTACGAGATTCTCACTCAAATCTACGAAAGTATCAACTCCACCGTTTATCGAGGCATCCGCCAACAGCACAACTAAGCCGTCATCTTTAAATTCCTCAAAGAAGACTATCCTACCCCCCTCCGCAGGGTAAACGCATCTTAACTTTAACCCAACATATGTTACAATTAAATCCGACTAAATTTTAATGTAGTTTAATGTAGTTTATTGGTGCTATCAATGGCCAGAGGTTTTAGTAAAGCTGTAAATTCCCGACAAAAACAAATAGATTCATTGGCTTACCTGAATATTTTAAATGCCAGTTTTTTAGAAGATTTTGCCAAGTTGAAGAACCCAAGAAGAGAAAGAAGTCAATAACATTTGCTCAAAGATATTAGATCTATTGCGATTTTAGCTGTCATCAGCGGTGTCGACTGATGGGCAGGAATATAAGCTTATGGTAATGCCAAATATGAATGGTTGAAAAGCTTTATATAATTACCGAATGGTATCATCTCATGACAAGTTTAGTCTTCTTATTTGCCCGAATTGAACCGCCGCAGTTTCAAAAATGTTTTTTGAGTTAGGTAAATGCGATAGTCCGGGAAGTCTAACTAGAAGTGATTGCCATTGATGGCAAAACAATGAAACAATCTTATGACCGCAATGACCAGCAAAAAGTGCTACATATAGTTACTGCCTAGTCTTCATCTCATCAATTATTTTTAGGCAAAAAAGGGGATAAAATTTTTCATGAGCTAACAGCAAATTTTAAGGTTCTGATTTCATCTGCTCAATTCGGGTGAAAATTAAGAATTTTAAGAAGGTTTTTTTAGTTCTTTAGTAATTTACAAATTCACGCTTTTGTCAAATTAATTGAAATGTGTTGGCCCTGATTATATGATGACTTTTCTCAACTCCTTGTGTAAAGCTTGATTGAGATTCTCTTACCCTGAAGATTGTGTTTAAAGTGCGATCGTATTTATTTCTACTATTTTTACTCCTCAAAATTTCTCATGTCAATAGGAGCAGCCTATTTTTGGCGATCGAATAATTAGGAATAAAAAAATGAAATGTATGTTTTTAATTACTATGCTTTACGTAAAAACAGTTTTTTTACTAGGAATCAGGCGCGGGAAATGAAACTTGGTTTCTTTTTTTGACTTTCACTGCTTCCCTGACCCAATTACCTTAAAAAACCGGGTTAAAGCGTCCGGGACTGTTGGTGAAAATATGGCACAGAACGCGAGGTTTATGGGTTTAAAAAAGTCTGAATTTTAGTCAAGACTACGTAAGTAGCACTCGCCTATTATACAGCTTGCTTAGATTGGCAAAAAACTCGCTCAAATTCCTACTCGCGGCCGCTGCCGCTTATTTTTGCATCCGGCGAGCAGCTTGCAGCGCGCTTTGAGGAGCAACTAACCGAACAGCCGAGTTTCTCTCAAAAACTTTATATTTTATGGATTAACTTTACTAAAACTTTATAAACCGCGAGCAAAAATTTTATGTATTTTTGATGAAAGCCAATATTTGCAAGTCTTACACTCAACTTGAGAGCGTTACCGAAACCAAGTAAATGTAGTAGGTTGGAAGTCTACGCAGGATGAAAATCTTGCTCTGACAGATTAAACTATGCCAGTCTGGTGTCAGTGAAAACTCTTAGAAGAAGCACTCATTTACTCCAAAACACCCTTAAGTGACATCTGTATGTATATTCACTGGTGTGGAGCCTCTTCTTTAGGTTTGACGATCGCCCTAAATATAGCAGGCTCGCGATCGTCTATTCGCGTCACGGCAACATGGCATTTAGGGCATTTTCCGCCTTACTACCTAACAATACTGGAGGAATCAGGGTTATGACTACCTTAACGCTAGTCAAAAAAACATCTTTTACAGTCGCCAGCTTGGCAACCACAATGTTGCTCAGCATCTGCACGCCCGTCCGAGCTTTCACGTTTGGCACTGCCGGCATCCAGTTCGATCAAGATACCAATATAAACTTTTCATTCGACCGATCTCGCAGCCCTTACCAGTCAAACTTGTGGGTTGCCCAAGCTGAGCCAGAAAACAATGGCTACACCAACATCGCTAGACTGTTTTACGAGACTAAAGCTTCAGATAACGGCTCTGCCAACAACTGGGAAGGAACCTTCGGCAACGCAGTCACCTCCGAAAACGGCTCCATCACCCAAACCTTCAGATTTTTGAAGAATCAAACTTATGCCCTGCTGCTGTGGAGCGACACGGGTAGTGGCAACTCTCGCGAGCAATACGTCTCGTCAAGCACCTTCATGAACAGCACCCTATGGTGGACCCCCGACACCCAGTTCCGAAGAGATGAATGTGGGGTGGCCGGATGTCAGCTTGCTGTGTTTGGTAACTTTATGCTCAACCCCAACTCCAGCGACTCATTTACAAACATCAACGGCGGTAAAGGCCCAGAGCAATTTTCATCCCTCACAATGGCCCAACTGGCTAATGGCACACAAATCTCCTTCGACGATTTGCACGATGCCAAACCAGGAACCGGGCTTGACTTCAAAGACTTCACCGTGTCGGCTCAGTCAGTCCCCGAACCAGTCCCCGGACCAGTCCCCGGACCAGTCCCCGAACCAGTCCCCGAACCAGTCACAGTATTCGGGACTATGCTGGGTATCGGGGCTTTGGCTGCGACTCGCAGAAAAAAAAAGCGAGGGCAGGAACCCTAAAAATGACTCTTAACGAGCCCCATACAAATCTAAATAGTGCGTCTGTTCAGTGGTAATCTGAGGAATAGCATTTCTAAATGTTAAGACTTTTTCCATAACGGGAAAAATAGCATCCTAACAAAGGCACTATTCATGGTATCCACCGCAACAAAAACGAACGTAGGCTACATCACCCAAATCATTGGGCCGGTTGTAGACGTAAAATTCCCAGGCGGCAAACTGCCCCAAATCTATAACGCTCTCACGATTTCCGGCAAAAACGAAGCAGGTCAAGACATTGCCGTTACCTGCGAAGTTCAGCAACTGCTCGGAGACAGCCAAGTGCGTGCAGTTTCCATGAGTACCACCGACGGCTTGGTGCGTGGCATGGAAGTAGTAGATACCGGGGCATCGATCCAAGTTCCCGTCGGAATCCCAACTCTCGGCCGGATTTTTAACGTCATCGGCCAACCCGTAGACAACCTCGGCCCGGTCAATACTTCCGAAAGTATGCCCATCCACCGCAACCCGCCGGCTTTCACCGAACTGGAAACCAAGCCTTCGGTGTTTGAAACGGGGATCAAGGTGATTGACCTGCTGGCCCCCTACCGTCGCGGCGGCAAAATCGGTTTGTTCGGCGGCGCAGGCGTCGGCAAAACGGTGATTATGATGGAACTCGTGAACAACATCGCCAAGGCTCACGGCGGCGTGTCCGTGTTCGGTGGTGTGGGCGAGCGCACCCGCGAAGGTAATGACCTCTACAAAGAAATGATCGAGTCGGGGGTTATTAACGAAGAAGACCGCAGCAAATCAAAAATTGCTCTGGTTTACGGTCAAATGAACGAGCCGCCTGGTGCTCGGATGCGCGTGGGCCTGTCGGCTCTGGCGATGGCCGAATACTTCCGTGATGTCAGCAAGCAAGACGTGCTGCTGTTCATTGACAATATCTTCCGGTTTGTGCAAGCGGGTTCTGAGGTATCGGCTTTGTTGGGTCGGATGCCTTCGGCTGTGGGATATCAGCCGACTCTCGGTACAGACATGGGCGACTTGCAAGAACGGATTACTTCGACTACCGAAGGTTCGATTACTTCGGTTCAAGCTGTGTACGTACCTGCGGATGACTTGACTGACCCCGCACCGGCTACGACTTTTGCTCACTTGGACGCTACAACTGTGTTGTCTCGCGGTTTGGCTGCGAAGGGGATTTATCCTGCTGTTGACCCGCTGGATTCTACGTCTACGATGTTGCAAGTTAGCGTTGTCGGCGAAGAGCACTATGGTGTTGCTCGTCAGGTGCAGTCAACTCTGCAACGCTACAAGGAATTGCAAGACATTATTGCAATTTTGGGCTTGGATGAGCTGTCTGAAGATGACCGCTTGACCGTTTCTCGCGCTCGCAAAATTGAACGGTTCTTGTCTCAACCGTTCTTTGTGGCTGAAGTGTTCACCGGTTCCCCCGGCAAGTACGTCAAGCTGGCAGACACCATTAAGGGCTTCCAGATGATTTTGGCTGGTGAACTTGATGATTTACCGGAACAAGCTTTCTATTTGGTGGGCGATATCAACGAGGCGATCGCCAAAGCTGAAAAAATGAAAGCTGACGCCAAGTAATTTTAGTCATTAGTCATTAGTCATTAGTCATTGGTCATTAGTTGTTAACAGTTAAAAGTTAACAGTTAACAACTAAGTGACTGATGATAGCCGACGGCTGACTAATGACTAATTACTAATGACTGCTGACTGCTGACTGCTGACTAATGACTAATGACTAAGGACAATTTATGACATTAACTGTGCGCGTAGTGGCCCCAGACAAAACTGTTTGGGATTCTAATGCTGAAGAAGTAATTCTGCCGAGCACCACAGGCCAACTGGGTATTTTAAGCGGTCACGCTCCAATGTTGACAGCTTTGGATACCGGAGTGATGCGCGTCCGTCCCGGCAAGGAATGGGTGTCTATTGCTCTGATGGGTGGCTTTGCAGAAATCCAAGAAAACAAAGTTACTATTCTTGTCAACGGCGCTGAAAAAGGCGAAACCATTGATAAAGAAGCTGCTCGTACTGCTTACACCGAGGCAGAAGCTCGTTTGGAAAAGGCTACTAGCGGCACTTTGCAAGAGCAAATTCAAGCTAAGCAAGCAATCAAACGCGCGAGAGCTCGTTTCCAAGCTGCTGGCGGCACGCTCTAGCTCTAAGGTTAAGGACATAGTGCTTTTGTAGTAGGGACACAACAATGTTGTGTCCCTACTGTTTTTCTCGCGTTGTGTCCCTAATGTTTCGCTAAACTCCCGCCTCGGACAATAGAGATTGCATTGTTTCCCAAGATAACCCCTGCTGAAGATAGCGGGGGTTATTTGGATTGTAGGGACTCTCCACGCGATCGACACTGACAATTTTTGCTTCCTCCGGCAAAACAGGAACATCTGGATCGAAAGCGGTCGATCGCGTCAGGGAGCTAGAAAAGCCTTTAAAAATAGCAATTTCATCGAATTCGCCGTCAATTTCGGCCTTAACGATTAAAACTTCGTGCGATCGTTTTACCGTGTATTGTTCCAAGCGACGAGCAATAGAGTCAGCCATAGCAAATCTCACTTTCCTGAAATCTGCTATAATATAGCTTAATTTTGTGGCTAATTTCAGGGACAGCCCGCTAAATTTTTATTTTTAATTCGACCTTTTTTAACCGCAGGAAGTAAGCACAAATCATATAAATTTTGTAAAAAACATCTGCAATATTTCCCGTCGGCAAAACTTACTTGTTCAATATTTTACAGCATATTCTATGTAGATTTAGTATGGAGAAACCGGGTTTCGATCAACCGAATCAGTACCAAATGGGAGAACTGTAAAGAAACCCCGTGAGAGCGCGGTTTAATTCATCAACCTAGAATATTCTGTATGATGCAGAAACAGAACAAAGGATTCAACTAAAACAGGCAAATGCTGCTGAATTTCAAAAATGTCTGGAGCTTTATTTCTAGAAAAATTTTCCTGAGACGCAAAAATTATTCAATAAGATTTGCGAAAGAAAGCCTCAAGATAAGTTAGCAGCAATTTACTCTCAGCGCTCTCTAAAGAATGGAATGTCTGGAGTGCCTGAAGGATAGTGGGGGATAGAAGCTTTGGATGAAAAGTAGTGATACAGATATATTGTATGTCAACATCGGTAGGGACAAAGAAATGCCTTGTCTGGCGCGGAGAGTAGCACACGGGAATCCCGTGTCTCTACGGTTCGCTTTGACTTTTAATAATTTGGTATAAGATGAAATATTGTAGAAACGAGATCGGCTCTTCCTTGTGTAAGTTGTGTTTAAGTACAAAATGGTTTATAATGCTTACCAGCGGTAAGGACTCGCTCCAAGTATTAACTGGGTTTTTCAACCTAAACTAATGTTATGTCCACTCCTTCTCTCAAGCACTTAGTGGGAAAACTTTCAAGAAAAGCAACGCTGCAAACCGTACTCATAGTTCCGTTTGTCTTGCAAGTATTTGCAGCGGTGGGTATTGTAGGATATTTATCATTTAGGAACTCTCAAAGAGCAGTGAATGACCTGGCGGATCAATTGATGGGGGAGGTGAGCAATCGCATTGAGCAAAATTTGAGAACTTATCTGCAAACTCCGCACCAAATCAATCAAAGCAAGCTGGATGCGGTGAAACTGGGTTTTGTAAACATGAAAGACTTGTCCGCTTGGGAAAAGTATCTGTGGCGACAAGTGCAATTATATCCTTATATCAATTTTACGTCGATCGCTAATCAAGATGGAGAATATCGCACTGGCGAAAAGATGTCTAACGGCACTTTATTGATTAACGCATCGGGCCCATCGACAAATTTTGATTTTTATTCTTACAATACTAATGATACGGGCGATCGCACTACAGTAGCCGCCGCCGTTAAAAACTTCGACATCCGGCAGCACCCTTCCTACGCCTATGCAGCTTTAGAAGCCAAACCAACTTGGAGCTCAGTCTATATATCCTTCCTAGAACCCACCTTGATTCTCAGCGCCCTGCAACCAGTTTACAACAGCCAGAAACAGCTAGAAGGAGTATTAATTGCTGCGTTACGTCTCGACAGTATCGGTCAATTTTTAAACAGCCTCAAAATAGGTAAATCTGGTCAAACATTTATTATCGAAAGAAACGGCACGCTGCTGGCAACTTCCACACCCGAAAAACCTTTCCGCAGCCAAAACGGTCAAAAAGAACTGTTTAAAGTTACAGAAAGCAGCGATGCAGTAACGCAAACTACAGCTAAATATTTAGAAACTCACTTTCAAAACTTACACCAAATTACAAAAGCCCAGCAAATAAATGTTGAGATAAACGACCAGAAGAAATTTTTAAAAGTCCTGCCCTTCCAAGACGACAAGGGTTTAGATTTGCTGATTGTAGTCGTCGTTCCAGAAGCCGACTTTATGGAACAAATTCATGCCGGCAACCGAACTACAGTTTTGCTATGCTTGGCAGCTTTGGGCATGGCAACTGTGTTAGGGCTTCTCACTTCTCGCTGGATTATCAAACCTCTTATAAAATTAAAAAATGCAGCAATAGCTTTATCTGAAGGACAATTTGACCAAACTGTAAAGCTTGATCGCTCCGACGAGTTGGGCGTACTTGCCGCTGCTTTTAACAGCATGGCAGCACAACTGCAAGCATCTTTTACTGCCTTAGAAACTAAAAATATCGAATTGCAGCGACTCGACAAACTGAAAGACGAATTTTTAGCCAATACTTCCCACGAACTCCGCACTCCCCTCAACGGCATTATTGGGATTGCAGAATCTTTAATAGACGGTGCTACCGGACAACTGCCAGACTCAACAAATTTTAACTTAGCTTTGATTACATCTTCAGGGAAAAGATTGTCTTCTTTAATTAACGATCTTCTGGATTTTTCTCAGCTCAAACACAAAAAGCTCGAACTGCAAATTAAGTCCATCGGCCTTCGAGAAATCGTCTCTGTAATTCTCACTTTGTCTCAGCCATTAGTAGGAAAAAAAAACTTGCAGTTGATTAACTCAGTCGCTCCTGAATTGCCGCCAATAGCAGCAGACGAGAATCGGTTGCAGCAAATACTTTACAACTTAATCGGCAATGCGATTAAATTTACCGAAAGTGGCAGAGTAGAAATTTCAGCAGAATTGGTAACTGGCAAGGCACAATCACCCCTTAATTCCCAATTAGCAATTACTGTATCCGACACCGGTATTGGCATCCCCGAAGATAAATTAGAGCGAATTTTTGAATCCTTTGAACAAGCTGACGGTTCCACTGCTAGAGAATATGGCGGCACTGGTTTAGGGTTAACGGTTGCCCAACAATTAGTGGAATTGCACGGAGGTAAAATTTGGGTATCTTCAACTGTAGGCGTCGGTTCCCAATTCATATTTACTTTGCCCGTATCTGAGAGTCAACCGGATGTTAGCAGGCTGCAGCCGCTTTTAAGCGAGAATTCTCCCATTTTTCTCACTCCTGAATTGGGTCGCCAATCATCTCTAATAAATTCTCCGATCTCAGACAATAGCGACTTGCTAGAAACTGAAAAAATAAAAGTTTTGGTAGTCGATGATGAACCCATTAATATTCAGGTTATCATTAACAGTCTTTCTATAGAAAACTACGAAATAACTCAAGCGAGCAACGGCTTAGAAGCTGTAAATCTGATTGAATCAGGATTTAAGCCGGACTTAATTTTACTCGATGTAATGATGCCGCAGATGACGGGTTATGAAGTGTGTCGAGAAGTCCGCAAAAAATACTCGCCGTTAGAAATGCCGATTCTGATGCTGACGGCCAAAAATCTAACTACCGACTTGGTAGAAGCTTTTAACTTAGAAGCAAATGATTATGTAACTAAACCTTTTATCAAAAAGGAATTGTTGGCGAGAATTAATACGCAAATTCGCCTAGCAAAACTGAATGCAGCCTACGGCAGGTTTGTGCCACACGATTTTCTAAACTTGCTGGAAAAGCCGAGTATTATTGAAGTAAAACTAGGCGAAAATCAGGAAAGAGATATGACAGTGCTGTTTGCTGATATTCGCTCGTTTACGGCGCTTTCAGAACAGATGACACCACCTGAAAATTTTGCATTTATTAATACTTATTTGGGAAAGGTTAGCCCTGCCATCAGGAAAAACAACGGGTTTATTGACAAATACATTGGTGATGCAGTGATGGCACTGTTTCCTACATCTCCTGATGATGGTGTACGAGCAGCAATTGATATGCAGAAAGAAGTGAATATCTACAACCAGCAGCGAGAAAAAAATGGCTTGTTTCCGATCGCGATCGGCGTCGGTTTGCACGCGGGCAATTTGATGTTGGGTACAATTGGCGAACGAGAACGGATGGAAAGTACGGTGATTGCTGATGCCGTCAATCTCGCGTCTCGTTTGGAAGGATTGACTAAGGTTTACGGATCGGGCATTCTAGTTAGCGGTGCAATTATCGATCGCCTAGACGATCCAGAAAAATATAAGTACAGATTTGTCGATCGAGTAACGGTGAAAGGAAAGACAAATGCTGTGTCGGTGTTTGAAATTTACGATACAGAAACAGAGGAAAGCATTGTACTCAAGCAGCAAACGGCGGAGGTTTTTCAAGAAGCCCTCAATTTTTACTACGAGCAAAAATTTGTTGCCGCCCAAAAAGTATTTCAAAACATTTTACAAATCAATCCGGACGATCGGGTAGCAATGCTGTATTTCAAACGCTCTCGCAAGTATCGAATGTACGGAGCCCCAGAGGGGTGGTCTGGGGTGGAAACTTCGACGGAAAAATAGGGCGCACACTGCACGCCCTACTCTCTTTAACAGATGGTTGCACAAACTTTAAAATATATTTGTACAAACACCCAATTTATTCCATGTTTTAGGGCCGACAATGCCATCAGCAACGATTTGTTGTTTGTTTTGAAAATTGATAACGGCTTGTTGGGTTTTTGGGCCAAATCCTCCATCAGTATTTACAGAAAATCCGCTGGCGTTCAAGAGTCGCTGAAGATAGCGAACGTCCTCATTTTGGGTGACGCCATCGTTGCGTTTGAGTAGGGGAAAATAACGGCAGGAAGGTAATTCAGTGCGAATTGCGTTTGTGGTTTGCATGGTTTAATTCTCCATTGGTTGTTTGCAAGTTGTTTAAAAGCAGAGAAGTGCGGAAAAGATGTTAATTAATAGTCCTGGATGCACTTTTGACGGGCATAAACGAGGTTTCGGCTTCCCTCAACCACTAGGTTTTTTAGCGTTTATGAGGGCGGAAAAAAAGTATTGCTGTGAAAAAACCTTGTTTCTTGCTACCCGTGGGCCTAGGATTAGTTAACTTGGATTTAACATCCGGGTTCACCTGTATAACAAGCGCCTAATAGACTCCAAGTTTGAGGGCCGACAATACCATCAACAGCAATCTTATTATCCTTTTGAAATTTGATGACTGCTTGTTCGGTTTTTGGGCCGAAGAATCCATCAGTTGAGACGGGATATCCGTTTTTAACTAAGGATTGTTGGAGATAGCGCACGTTTTGATTGGCAGTGGTGCTATTATTTCGTTTCAGTGTGGGTAGTGAAGAGCAAAGAGGCAATTGAGCGTAAATTGAATTTGTGGTTTGCATGGTTTGATTGGGGATTAGTGGTTTGCAAGTCGTTTGAACTTGCTATTCCCCAGTTGTAGCTGTGGGGGGAAGTGCTTTAACAGTCGCTTTTTATAGTGACGCTTATCTGGGGTAGCTCAGATGAGTGACAGGCAGCTATCAAATCCGTTTTGTATAAAATAATTGTCAAAGGCAAACAGCAGCTAATTTCCATTTTTTATCAACTTTTAGCATCTTTGCCGGAAGCCCCACACCATACCTGTAGGGCTGTTGGTGTCGGGATGGATAGGCAGATTGACGTAGGGAAAGCGAGGCAATCAATCCTGTCACGGTGTAATCGCTCCACTCTTGTATAAGCTGAGTAATGGTCTTTTCTATAGAGGAGGCAAAAATACTGTATTTAAAGCTAGTTAACCATGTGAGCGAAAAGGCCGATCGGGAAAATAGCTCTGGGGTTGGGACTTTAACTTAGAAGTGATATCGTAGAATCGGTAGATAGTAGATTTCCGGCTGTCAAACAACTTGAGAATTGAATCAATGACAATTTCTGTAACTATCGGGTTAAAATCGGAA
Source organism: Microcoleus sp. w2-18bC1 (assembly GCF_036700365.1). Lineage (NCBI taxonomy): Bacteria > Bacillati > Cyanobacteriota > Cyanophyceae > Oscillatoriales > Microcoleaceae > Microcoleus > Microcoleus sp. w2-18bC1. The sequence goes on along the minus strand of NZ_JAUBOS010000006.1, from coordinate 150,297 downwards.
ATAAAGTCGTCGGCGTTGAGATTTTCTCGAAAAAATTCCTTAGCTCGATCGCACTGATAGCGCATTTCGTCAAAGCCAACAATTTTTACCACAAACGTTGTCAGGGGCGAACTCTCCAAATCGGTATTAGAAGTGCTTTTAGCCCGCCCATTTTCTAATAAATTCAATACTTCCGCTTCTAAACTAATTTTAGGTTTATAAGGTTTCTCTATTTCGGGAAAAAAGCTTTCCAGGCGCACGCAGTTAGGAACTTGAGCCGGAATTCCTCCCATCATCATCGCCAGAGAAACCTCAATCTCCAAATCCGAAGAAAGAGCTTCTAGTAGGGCTAGGGCAGACAGTTTGCACCCCAAATAAAGCTTCGCAATTTCGATATTGTACTTAGCAGTAGCTTCCCAGCGCTGATAGGTGCGATCGTTTGGATATCCCTCAAACTGTCGGAAAATTATTTCTGGCTTAAGATAATTCAGAAAACCTTCCATCTTGAGCAAAGCAACTCGGTAGTCGCGAACCGTGTAAAAACCCCACCAGATGAGATTGTGATTGGTTTCCGGCAGTAAATTCCAGGTATTTGCCAAAAAATGGGCTGAACTATGGTGAGCAAAACTCATCACATCCCGGTTAGAGATTCGCACAGCTTTTTTCACCGTTTCCCGCATTTCCCCGTCAGTCAAACTGAGGTTAAACAGGCTATTTATTGCTTGCAAGCGGTCATAAAGGCGCTGGCTTACCGTTACTCCTGCATCGGCGGCGCGAAACGGAATTGTTGCTTCAATGCAGCCTGCAATTTGAAGCAATTGCTCGCGTGTGAGAAATGGTTCTAGAGCTTTTGCTGCTACGACAGCGCTGAGAAATTCGTTTTGTCCAGCGAAAGGATTGAGGACTTCGCCCGGTTCAAAATTGAATACTAGCATCACCATCTCGAAGGTAGCATCGGCAGACAGTTCAGATTTATCCCGAATTTGTAGTTGTTTGTTAACCTCTTTTGCAACAGGAGTGATGTAGTAGCTGACGTTAAAGTTAATGCTGCGATCCACTTGCACGTAGACGGTATCGTGAAATAAAGCTGCCAAAACCTCGATCGCGTCTTCCTTTCCCCCCACATCAAAAATATGTTCGGGAGTGTGAAAAAACCGCCAGGGCCCCATCATCGGCTGAACAATCAGTTCGGCAATCCGAGCGACTTCACTTGGTTCGACTTTTGCTTCCAGGCGATCGAGCGCCCAAATTAGCCTTTCTAAGCACTGTAAGTAGGCTTGTTTGCTATCCATCACAGTCTTTACCAATAACATTGCTGTCAGTCGATTTTAGATTTTAGATTTTAGATTTTAGATTTTATCCACAGATGAATCTGGGAGTTTGTACCTGAGTCTAAAATTTTTATATCTCCACGACAGGAGTCGTTCGCAAGTACCCGTTTGTGGGCGGTTTACGTCAGCCACCATGCTGTTATTTTGATTCTTTCATAGATGCGCCCGGCTTTTGTGAGTTAGGATTTTTGAGCTTTTTGTTGAAGACTTTAGCGGTAATTTAGGAGGCAAATACTTACTTAAAATCAACTTAATTTCCGGTTGCTGATCTCCCCTGTTTTCCTAGTCTAATTAACACAAAATATGACAAGTAAATTACATAAATTGCTAAACCTATCAGACCCAACAATCCCAAAAATTGAGGGTTTGCCGCAGGGTGAAACATTTGTTTGTAGAGCCAAGGTGGGTCTAACCAAACGCGGCAAAAAGGTTCATCAATGACTTGAATTTGAGATTTAAAAGCACAGCTTAAGAAGGGAAGTTGAGCTAGAGCGCCCAAACCGCTGTAAACAGTAATCGCCCACCGCCAAGCTGTAAAAGCCAGTTTCAGGGGCGACTGCGGTCGATCGGCAATTTCTTCGTTTAAATCCTCCCAAAACCACAGACTAGCAGGAATTAAGGTCCTCCCAATCACCGACGATACAAAGCTCACAGGCAGCGCAGCCATCATCAGGTAAAGTGTAATGGCCAGCAAACTCGCCACCCGCCAATAAATAATCGACAAACGGACGATCGCCTCAGCTTTTGCCACAACAGCCCAAATCAGCACTACCAGCGGGATCGAAATTGTTAATAACACAGACAACCGGTAATCCATCCAGACTAGCGGTTGAAACCAAGGCCCGGTGGCTGCCAATAAAAGACTCAACATCTTTGGGAAAATATACTCACTTATTTGTCACAAATTTTACTACAAAAATGCTAAAAAATCAGCAACCAGAACACGGTCTTAATGTTTATAGTTACTGCTACCTTTTCTAAGGTACTTGGCGCGCTTTGAAGGGTACTTGAGACACGATAGACGGCAATACCCTTGAGTTAAAACTGTTTATTCCTCAGATATCTCCTTCCCATCCTCGCCTCCCTTGGGGGATGCAAGAGCAAATTATTGTCCCCCTTGGGGGCGAGGGGGAAGCTGGCGGATTTGAACCGTATTGGGATAGAGGGCCAATCTCGCCATTATTTCAAGACTCAACCCCTAAAATAAAATTCTCCCGCGCCAAAAGTTAGATTTCGGCGCGGGAGGGAAGGCATAGAGCTAAATGGCTCGTTTATTCCTCGTAGATGCGGCACTCAGCAGCGTCAGGATTGTCGTCGCAAAATTTTTCAAAGGAATTCTTAGGTTTGACTTGCTTTTGGTGGGAAGCTTCTGCTTGCAGTTCTTCAACTGCGTCCCACGCCGCCGCGCATTCCCCGGAAGTTGCGCCCTTTAGGTCACAGACGGTACGAGCGCTTTCTAGTTCTTCTTCAATTTTCTCTTGGATGTTGCCTGCGGGTGTTGTTGTCATAAAGCTTGTTGGTATGAATGTGTAGGAGAATATGGTGGTCCCCGACCTATTTCTAGGTAATGTTAGCACGCGCCTTTGTTTAGTGAGCTTGTTCGGCTAACGGCACGTCCTTAACCCAAATAAAGATGTTTAACCGTTAACGACAGAGCAAGGGAGTAGCTAAGCAGCCGCTTGGTGTCATAACTCAAAAAACGTAGACTTCTAAAGTATACGGCGGGTCAACTGTGGTTTAAGTCTAGGCTCGAAGCGAGCGTGTCTTTAGACCTGGATCGTTGACCTTATTAAGTAAGAAAGGTTTTCTTTTTGGATGTTAGTTTGGGTGGGATTTGCTGTTTCGGTCTGGCAACCCCAGCTAATAATAGCTTGAGATGCGCTGCTGTTGCAGCAGCCCAGAGAGAAACCATCCATAACTGCGATCGCAGCCGCCGTCTCTACTTCCTGCTTTACTCTACCCCGTCGGCGGGGGAAGGGTTCACAGGCATCAATGTAGGTCGAGCTGACCTTACTTTTGATGAAAACATTACACGATGTTGGTGTGTCAAACTGTATTGAGCTTTATCTTTTAAGATTTAGCTGAATACGGCATTTAACACGAAACAGATTAGCGGGACACTCATGTTAACTTATGTTAACACAAGAACGGCAATCGAGGGGGAATCGATCGCCCAAGAATAGCCTCCCCCCAGTGGCCAGTTCCGGTTAGCCTAATGTATAGAGATAGTTTTATAGAGAAATTTGCCTTATGTACACCCAAAACCAAATGCAATGGGTCAGCGCTTTATCAACCCGTCCCTCTTTGGAATCCGCCCTTAAAGAAGTTATAGAACAAGCCGATCGCAACCTAGAAGGCCCGGCTGATTTAGCGCTGATATTTATTTCGTCTGCCTTTGCCAGCGAGTATTCTCGGCTGATGCCTTTACTCCGAGAACTGCTGCCAGTGACCGCGATCCTGGGATGTGGCGGGGGAGGAGTCATCGGCACGAACCGGGGCGGCCTCACCGAAGAAGTAGAGGGATCTCCCGCAGTCAGCCTGAGTCTGGCGCGCTTGCCGGGAGTGAATGTCAGAACTTTTCACGTCGGTGCAGAAGAACTGCCGGACTTAGATAGTCCCCCGGATACTTGGGTGGATCTCTTGGGCGTGCCGGCCCAGGAAGAACCGCAGTTCATCATCTTGGCTGACCCCTTTTCCGCAAAAATTAACGATTTGCTCCAAGGGCTCGATTATGCCTATCCGGGCGCGGCTAAGGTAGGGGGACTCGCCGGGGGGGACGGTGCGGGCAGAGGCGCGGCGCTGTTTTGCGACTATCAGCTTTACCGAGAAGGGACGGTTGGGGTAGCTTTGAGTGGCAATATAGTTTTGGAAACGATCGTCGCTCAAGGCTGCAGGCCGATCGGGCATCCTTATCGGGTGACGGAAGGAGATCGCAATATTTTGCTGAAACTCGAAGAACAAACCGACGATACGGGCAGCGCCGGCATCGAACGATCGCCCTTAGAGGCTTTGCGAGAGTTAGTTCAAACTTTGAGCGAAGAAGACCGAGAATTAGCCCAGCACTCGTTATTTGTAGGCTTAGTCAGCGATGAATTCAAGCTGAAATTAGAGCCGGGAGATTTTTTGATCCGCAATCTGTTGGGAGTAGATCCGAAAGTGGGGGCAATAGCGATCGGCGATCGAGTCCGTCCCGGACAGCGCATCCAATTTCACCTGCGGGACGCGCGCACCTCCGCAGAAGACCTAGAAATGCTGCTCAATCGCTATCAGCGGGCCGCCGAGTACAGTGGTACATCCAGCGCCGGCGCCTTGATGTTCTCTTGTCTGGGGCGCGGTGAAGGGCTTTACGGCGAATCGAACTTTGACTCCCGACTGTTTGGCCGATACCTCAAAAACATCCCCTTGAGCGGCTTTTTCTGCAACGGCGAAATTGGTCCCGTCGGCGGCAGCACATTTCTGCACGGCTACACATCCGTATTCGGGATTTGCCGCCAAAATTCATAATTTGTGAACTGTTGACTGATGACTGTTGACTGATGAGTGTTAACTGTTGACAATCTAAAATCTAAAATCTAGCCACTCATGACCAATAAATAAAAGCGGCAGTCGCCTGCCGCTTTTACCTGTAACTAGATGTCTGGAAACCTTAGAAACTAAAGGTAGTACGGAGGAGTCCGACCCAGATATCCTCGTTGTTGTTGTTGTGTTCCGGATTCAGAATCACGTAAACGCCAGGTGTCACCGAAATAAAGTCATTGACTTGGAAGCGATAGAAACCCTCTAAGTGATAAGAGGTGTTGCGATTTCTGGCGACATCGCTCTCGGTAACTTTTGGCGGTACACCAAAGACGAAGCCGAGGACGTTGCCTTGTCGGGCAAAATCTCCCAGGGCCACAGTGATAGCACCATTCTGGATGGTAGCGTCATTGTTGCCACCCCGCAGTTGTTCAGCCTTCGTATAACCGTACCAACCGCCAATCTGAAAGCGACTGCTGGGTTTGAAGTTAACTTGCACGCCATAGTTATCTGATGCGGTAGGTGATTGATCGAAGGGCCGATTAGCCAACAAACTGCCGACGCCGCCCATGAGGTTAACATCGCCTGCCCGATTGTATTTCCGGGTGTAAGTCAAGCCCAAGTCAAACGGTCTGCTAAAAAAGCCGATCTGACCCAGAGCGCTGAAAGAACCGTCGAAAACGCCCCTGCCATCTGCGGGGTTGGGAGCATCGCCGTCGCCTGCGAGATAGCCCGCGGTAGCTCGGAAGCTGCCCAAGTTGAAACTCACACTTGCGCCTGCTCCCTGCGGGCCGCGGAATACGGCCGGGTTGCGAACTCCAAATCTGGAAAGTGAACCGTTACTCGTAGAGTTACCAAAGGTAGAAGCCTGGTCTGCAATTTCATCTAGGTCAAGCCCTTTAGGACCGACAAAGACTGTAGCTTTACCCATCGGGAACCGATAGTACAACTCGTCTAGTGTGAAATTGCTGTTCTCAGCTCCATCAAACGCTAGGCGAGCCATGTTAGTGCCCGTAGCTGTTGCTGCTGAGTAGTTGGCGACGTTGAGGGCTTGCAAGCGGGTTCTGAGCAAGTCTCGACCGGTGAAGCTGGTGTTGAAGTTCAACCGCACCCGGTAGCCGAAGTTGGTAGACGTTTGGTCGTCGCGATCGCGGATATGATTGCCGTTGGCGTCACGAGCTTGTATAGGATCTCCGAAGGTGTCGCTGACAGCAAAAATGGCTTCTCCAGCCAGTTTGGTGGTGGTGGAGAACTGGTTTGCTTCGAGTTCTGCAGTGCGAGCTTCTAGGCCGTCTACTCGTCCGCGCAGGGTAGCGAGTTCGGCTGCAAATTCTTCTTGCAGGCGTTGCAGGATGGCTAAGTCATCTTTGGTAACTAAGTTACCTGTTGACCCAATTAGCTGGGTTATCTGGTCTAAGCAAGCGTTGACGCCGGCTGCAAATTCGTAGCGAGTCAGGGCGCGGTTGCCGCGGTAGGTGCCGTCGGGATAACCTACGATACAACTGTAGCGTTCGACTAGGGATTGCAGGGCTTGGAATGCCCAATCTGTCGGTCGCACGTCGGAGAGCTGAGTGACTGATGTCACCTGGGACATGGTTCCCGACGGTTGAGCCGGCAGCGCTTGGGGAGCAACAGGGACGATGGGGCCGCCCATTCCGGCGGCTGGTGTCTGAGCAATTTCTACCTTAGTAGCTGGGGTGCTGGCGACTGCTGGCACTTCAATTTTCCCAGGGGTTTCTGTCTGGCTGATTTGCTCTGCCAAGTCTGATGCTTGGGGCGAGGATTCGGCTGCGCCAGCCGCTGCTAGGGGTTCAGTCGCTGCTGCGCTGGCCGGAGCGATTGGGGCTGCTAACCCGATGTCGCTCCCTGGTGTTTGCAGTGTTGTTTGCAGTGCTGCTGCGCTGGTTTCTGGTTCGATTGAGGCGATTTTTTCAGCGTCTGCTTCGTTAACGACCGGGGTTTGGGCCGCTTCGACGCTGCTGTTTAAAGCCAGGTTTTCTGGGGCAGCAGGGGCTGCTGCAACTGGTTCTGCAACTATTTCTCCAACTATTTCTGCAATTTTTGACTCAGATGACTGAGCTGTAGCTAGTTGGTTGGCTTCAGGGGTTGCGGTCGCTTCTGCGGCGATCGCAGTGGCACTCATGACTGATGATAGCCCCAGTATTGCCGGGGATACTAGCAGTAAATTCCAAAAAGTTCTGTTCATTTTCCTCACACCTTCACACTCTATTCAACTCGACGAGCAGCAATTCCCAACTGCTATTTTTTGTGGTTGCTTGCCTGTTGACAATAATTGCCAAAATAGAACCTATCCATAACTGTTGATTCACAGTAGGCGTGTCTACTTCTGCTTGAACGTAGGGGGCCCACCCCTTATACCGCCCCGGCATCAATTCAGGTCAAGCCCACATTACATTACAGTTGATTATACCATCACGTGCTAATTTCATCTCTCGATCGCCCGACTTGCTTGAGTTGCTCTACGGACGATCGACAACTGGTTCTACGGGCTCGACCACAATCTGCCTCTAACTGACAACTGCCCAGCGTCCTCGGTTACGCCAGACTTAATAGACAGTTATAGGTAGGATTGTGGCTGCTTGTCGCATCCCTTATACAGCTTTATATCCTATAATGTCAAGGTTTTTAACCTAACTTTAAACCTCGCGACCCGGCAGGGGCTATTTTCCCGCCATGAGTGGGGAACTGAGAGCTAAAGGCTGGTAGATTTACCCGATCCAAACCAAAGTTCAGGCTTGACCAATGTTGGTTTTTTGATGCCCGCTGCCACCGGGACTTGCCAGGACGATCGCCATTTTTGAGACTAACCGTCGGCGGGTTTAATTTCCCGCTACTTTAACACAATTTTTTTGCGGTCTGGCAGCAGCAGCCGACTGAATCCCTGTTAGCTGAAATTATAGTTTTGTGGCCTCGCTGTCTTGCGTTTGACAACCAGTTATTTTTTTGGCACAGCCTCGGGATCTCAAAGCACATTTTCTCCGTGATTTATGCCACTGCCAAAGATATCCGCTCAATAATCCGGGATAAATCGCTCAACGATGCACCTCAAATGACGCAAAATCCTTCCTGAGTGGGTAGTACGCCCCGAATTATGGAGCGGATACTGTCAAAGTATCCATTGATTCTCCGGGCGTCCAGGACGCATCAACCGAGTTTGAGGAATGCAAATACTTCCTTTTAGGCGCTCAATCGAAGTTAAAAAACCGGGTTTATGAGAGTAAGGAGTGCATCCCAGACGGTTTTAATTTGCGAGGAACACAAGTAAATGCCGTAAGTTATGGGAGGGCGATCGAACAACCTGTAGATTGGGCAATGCACTCGTTCTTTCTATGGTATGTTAAATTGAGGCGTACCATATATATTTTTTACACCATCTCTGACTGGGATGAAAAGAAAACTGCGGCTGTTAGTATTGGTATTATTGCTATTAGGATTTTTCTTTCGCTTCGTCAACATCGACAAAAAGTTTTATTGGTACGATGAAGCATTTACTTCCCTGCGGATTTCTGGATACACGCAAACAGAAGTGCTTCGTGAAATAAGCAGCGGTCAGTTAGTAGCACCAAAAGATTTAATGAAATATCAGCGCCTCAATGCGACAAAAAATTTTGGTGATACTGTTAAAAGTCTGGCAATAGAAGAACCTCAACTACCACCACTGTATTTTCTGGCAGTCAAGTGTTGGGCAAAACTATTCGGTGATTCTCCTGCGGCGATAAGAAGTTTCTCAGCTTGGATGAGTTTGTTAGCGTTTCCGGGTCTGTACTGGCTGTGCCGAGAATTGTTTGCACCGCCGGAAGTGGCGTGGATAGCCGTGGGATTGCTAGCAGTTTCTCCCTTGCACGTGCTTTACGCTCAAGAAGCACGTCCCTACAGTTTGTGGTCGGCGCTGATTTTGCTTTCTTGTGCGTCTCTGCTGCGAGCACTGCGGCTGCAAAACAAGCTGAGTTGGAGCATTTACGCAGTAGCCAATATTATGGGAGTTTACACTCATTTATTTGGTCTGTTAGTTGCATTAGGCCACGGAATTTATATCGTAGGAACTCACGGTTTTAGATCGAACAAAAAGCTAGTGAGTTACTTGCTCGCAATGGCTGTGTCGTTGCTAGCATTGCTGCCTTGGATGGTAATTTTACTGGTAAATAAAAGTGCAGCATCCGGGGCAACAAGTTGGGCTAATCTAAAAATTCAGAGGCTATCAGTAGTTAAGAATTGGGCCGGAAATATCGGTCGCCTTTTTTTTGATGTCGGGCTAAGTTCTAATGCGATATCCGTAGAGCTTATTGGTTTAGTGGCAGCGACTTTAATTTTATTAACAATCGTAGGGTATGCAGTTTATTTTCTGTGTTCAGAGACGAAGAAACAGGTTTGGCTGTTTGTGGTGACGGTGATGGCGGTGACAGCACTGGCACTCGTGCTGCCGGATGTTATATTGGGAGGAATCCGATCGACTAAAGCTCGCTACCTATTTCCGACTTATTTGGGGATGCAAATCGCTGTGGCTTACCTGTTAGCAACTAAAATTACCGCGCTGGGTGTGCCAAGCTGGAAACGACAAATGTGGAAAGTTTTGACAGTTGTACTGTTAACGGGCGGGGTGCTGTCGAATGCCGTTAGTTCTCAAGCCGAGACTTGGTGGACTAAGGAATGGGGCCGGGAAAATCCCGAAATTACTCGCAGGATCGATCGTGCCCCAAAGCCGCTGCTTGTCAGTGATATCTCGGAAGTCAGTCTGGGAAATATACTGTCAATGAGTCATTTGTTAGAACCGAAAGTGCGGCTGCAATTGGTGTTGCTTGACCCGAAAGCGCGCCGTCGAGCTCAGTTGTTTGACAGACCAACTATACCCAATATTCCTAGCGGTTTTAGTGATGTTTTTGTCTACGGGCTATCGCAGAAGTTTAGTGCTAAGCTGGCTAAAATGCAAAACTTGAAAATCGAGCTGCTTTCAGAACAAAAAAACGAAACGCTGTGGCTAGGCAAGTTAGTAAAATAGTGAGGGTTTATGGAAGATTTTGGTGTTATTATTGCTTGCTGCGACCAAGATTATTTGTTAGCAAAGGGTTGCTGTGCTAGCATCCGATATTTCCTGGGAGATGTTCCCATCTGCCTGTTGATTGACGGTACGTTTTCCGTGAGTCCCCTAGAAAAAGTTTACGGAGTGCGCGTCATTAATCACGATACCGTCTCTGAGCCACTTCTGAGAAAAAGAAGCTTTGGTTGGGGAAAAAGTCATATGATTCCCTTTTGGGAAAGTCCTTGGCAAAATTTTCTCCTGATGGATGCAGATACAATTGTGTGGGGAGATGTCCTCAAATTGGCTAATTTTGAAGACTTCGACTTTATTATTGACCAGCCTTGTTACGATTACTCGGATGCGGATATCACGGAATTTTTCTTTGACATTCCGGGAGTCGAAAAGTATTTTCCAGATTTTCGTTGGCAAGACTATCGCTCTCGCTATGTCTGTCCAGGCACATTCTTTGGGAAACGAGGTGTTTTCAGCTTAGAGGAGTATAGAAAGATTCTGGATTTTAATGATGAACATCCAGACATATTTAAGTATGGAGACATGGGCTTTTTTAACCTGATGGTCTTCCGCGCCGCTCAAGAAGGCAAACTGCGGGTGCAGAATGTGGATATGCAGTTGTTGGTGCCGGATTTTGACCAGGATTTGCTGAGAAAGCAGTTTCCGGTGGAAGAAAGCGGGCCTGCAGTCGATCGTACTCAGGGGACGGTGATTCACTGGTGCGGCCCGAAGCCGACTTTATCTAGTCGGAAAGTTTACTCGGAACCGATGAATTTCTGTCGCCGCAAGTGCCAGGAAGATGTTTGGAACCGCACGGGTTTGGCTGCCGAGATGTCGCTGCAAGTTGAGGATTTACAGCGATTGATCTACGTGTATAAGAATAAGTTTAAGAAGAAGTTTCGGCAGTTGGCGGGAAGTAAGTAGGATTTTTTAACCGCAGATGTTAGCGGAGCAACGCGGATGCACGGGGATTTGAGCTTACCCTTCGAGGGGTAAACTTGGCCCTGCTGGGGGTAAAACTTGGCGGTGAACGCTTATTTTGTGGCTTTCCCGCTGAGTTTGCATTTCGACGGCGATCGCCTCAAATTCGACTTCCATGCAGCCGTAGGGAATCTCTAACTCGATACTTGCTCGCACGTTTCCCAACCCGTTAGCTTTAAATTCGGTAATCCAGCGGGGCCCGTCGAGAATCAGGTAGGTTTGTCGATCGTACACCCAAACTTTTACATAAATCCGGGGCATTAATTCCGGCAGTTGCACTTGCACTTTTACAGCCTGGCCCGCGATGATTTCGGCGCGCGGCAATTCCAAAACCGGCATCGGTACTAACTCGTCTTCTGGCAAAACGTAGGGAGTTGGGGGATTTACTTCTGCTACGACAGTTGCGGTTTTTTGAGCAACTTGTTTTGGTTGCGGGGGCTCGTCAAAAACCACAAATTCTCTGGCTTCCGGGCTAGTGGATTGGGGATCGGAAATTGTTTCGCTGGTTTCGGGTTGCTGCTGGGTTGGGCTACTTTCTTCCACAACGGCAATTTCGTCGCTGCTATTTGCGGCGGCTGTTGGAGTTGGTGACAGGGTGGTTGCTTTCAGCCAGTCGGAGGATTCGCCGTTGCTGGCTAAGGAACTCAGTCGCGACCAAAATCGACTTTCGACGTTTAAGGTTTGAAATGCCTGTTTTGTGGGTGCTGGCGGGGTTTCTGGGGCGGTTGTTTCTGGTTGGGGGATGTTTTCGGTTTTTTGGTCGATCGCTCCGATTTCGGCTGTTTGAGTGGGATTTGGGATGTCTGAGGGTTTGGTTTGTGGGTCGATCGACTCTTCGGTAGTTCGAGGCGAATTGGAGATTTCCGAAAGCAATTGCGATCGGCTGCTATCGGGCAGTTTGTTACCGAAGGCGGGCAATTCTAAACCGCCTGCACTTGGGGTGTGACGCGAAGCCAGTAGAGGGGGTAGGGCTTCAGTGGTTGGGACTTCGGCGGGGGAGGGAGGGTCTAAGGATTTTTCTACTAGCTTGAGGAAGGATATATTTTTGGCGCTTCCAGACGGTTTTGAGGCTGTTGGGGAGGGTTCAGCTTGATGCTTTTCTTCGATGAAATTGTCTTTAATTTCCTGTAGAAGGTGCTCTAAACGAGCTGTAATTGTGAATAGTTTGGTGGCTAGGGTGACGCCGCCGCTGCTGAGAATTGCTTCTCCTAAAATTAGGCGGCTTTTGCACTCGCTTGGGATGTAGGTGACGCAGGCAAAGATGCAGGGGGGAACTTGTTCTGGCATCGGCTGCTGGATTTCTGCGAGAATTTTTGAGGTTTGGGGGTCGCGCAGGTAAATTTGCAGTTGTGCTGAACCGATGAGTTGTTTGAGTTCTAGCGCTTCGGATTCGGGGATGAGAGTTGCTGTTTTTCTGCTTTGTTGCGGGTGTTGGGGAATGTCGATTTTGCCGGAAATGATTAAGGGGCGACCGAGTTGGGTGACGAAGGTTTCTTGATCGAGGACGAGCTCGAGTTTGACGTGCGGTTTAGGTTGGGCGGTTTGGGGAATTGGGAATTGGTAGATTTTGGTCTGCTGCGGTGCTGAATCGGCTGCTGGGATTTCGGTTGGTGCGGGACGATCGACCTGTGCTGCAATTTGTGGTGCGGGGCGATCGACCGGTACTGCGATTTGTGGGGCTGCGGTGGAAGCAGCAGGTTCGATTTGGTCGATCGGCGGTAGGGGTTCGGAGGTTTCCGATTCTGCGGGCAATACTTCCAACTGAACGCCGTACTGCCAAGGTTTTAGTGGTGTTGATTGGGGATCTGGCAAGCAGGATAGTTCCCACAGTCCGGGTTTGAGCCTGGTGTAGGGAATGATCACGACTAATCCTTCGGGGTTGGTGCGGGCCGATCGGCTTTGGACTTTCCGCTGCGCTCCTTGGTCGAAGGAGGTATGGGTAACGCGAATTTCGATGTCGGTGTTGGGATGCTGAATGCGAGCAACCACGCGGTATTTACCTTCTAGAATTTCCACGTCGGAGGTTTCTAGGGGCAACCAGGCGCGATCGCCTTCTTTCTGTAGCAAAAATTCTAATTTTTTCATCTTTCTTTCCCCTTGAAGACCCCCGCTATGTTGCTGAAAGGTTTGCGGTAGGTGGTTTTTTGGCAGCTACAGGCATTGAATTACTATATGTTGTACAGTTTATCACCTTGATCGGTCAAGAGTTACGTTCAGAATGATAGATAGGCATCGAGAAGTCGGCATTTGGCTCGATCGCTAAAATTGTCCTTCTATATCCCGCGATTGATGCAGGACTCTCACAATCTCGACTCTCTCTGGGAGAATTATGTAGAAAATAATATAAGGTTTGACGGGAAAACTTCTCAATCCTGTGAGGAGTTCATTTCGCCCTCGCCCCATATTCGGAAATTGGGCAAGCATGGAAAAGCGATCTAGCAATCGCACCATTTGGAGATCGGCGCCAAGTTCGTCCTGCTGTGCCAGATAAATTTATATATCTTCTAAATCTTTTTCCGCTTGCTGGGAAAGGCGATAGCGATTCACGGGCACTTACTCCTGTTGTAGGCGTTGTTGTCCGCGTTGTTTGATAGTGAGGAGAAGATTCGGCAGAGAATTGTCATCGTACTCTGTATATTGTCCTGTCTGAAGCTGTTCTACACCGATCGCTATTTCCTGCTTAAGAGTTTCTCGATCGGCCTTTGTAGTGTCTGAAGTTTGATTTGGAGTTAGAAGTTTATGGATGAGGATGTGGCGCTCTTCCTCGGTGAGGGCGAGGATAATTTGGGTGAGGGTATCGATGAGTTGAGTGTTGATCGTGGCGGCTTCGGTCATATGCGATCGGAGAATGGTTGCATTAGAGGAGGGATAACGTTATTTTAACTTAGCCATTTTCAATCAGAATTCACCAAGGACTGCCGATCATGCTAAAAGCTGCCCAATAATACGGATGGGATAAATCTTTGCTGTCGAGTTTGGGGATGGACGGGGGCAAGGGAATGTCGCCTCGGGCACTTCGCAGTTGACCGCCTTCGATCGTCACTTTGCCTTCGATCGCGGCAATTTGTGCTTGCCTGAGAGCTTCAGCTTTAATGATTGGAGGGTCGTTTGGCCTGCGGATTTTTAACTGCTGGTAAAACTCTGTCATCAGGGCGAGAGTCCCCGCATCGCTGACGTACCACAGGCTGGCGAGGGCTGATTTGGCTCCTGATTGCAGCGCTAAACCTGCAAATCCGAGTTCTGCTTCTTTGTCTCCCAAGGCGGTTCTACAGGCGCTTAATACTAATAGTTCAAGGGGCGGATTGTTCCATTTTAAATCTCTCATTTGATCGAGGTCCAGTTGGGTGTCCCAAAATTGAATGTAGGAGTTATTTGGGGTTCCGGGTCGGAATTCTGCGTGGGTGGCAAGGTGGATGATGCCGTATTTTTGTTGCAGTCGCTGGGATTGCAAGTTTACTAGGGTGAAGTCTTGGTTGAGAAAGGATTGACCGGGCCACTGTTGGGCGATCGCGCCTAGTTCTAATGGAACTGCTGGCAGCGGTTCTTTTTTCGCCGTTTCTGGGAAATCTGATGCTCCCATTCCTAGGACTTGCACGTTTCTGAGGTCGGTGTAATTGCTGTCTGTGAGTTTGAACGCGGGGATGCGGGCGAGGCTGTATTTTTGGATCAAAAATTGCTTTCCGTCGTGCATTGCTGCTAGCGGTACGGTTCGCAAACCTTGGCCGACGCAGAACAGCAAGGTTTCAATTTTTGTTGTTTGCAAATCTGTTTCTAAGGGTGCAATTATCCATTTGTAAAGTTGTTGGGCTGGTTCTAGATAGCTAGTGGTGTTGAGTTTTACGGGGTTGGTGATTTCGCTGCTGAATTCTTTGACGACTGACAGCAGTGTCTGTTGTTTGGCTGACGGGACGCTGCGAAGAATGGGGGGGCGATCGGGCAATATTAAGATTAATTCTAGTTGGTCTGTGCGCGGGATAGCGTAAATTAAAGCTGGTTTTTTCTTTGTTTGAACTGCTAGGCGGGAGAGAGTTTTTGATATTGCTTCGGCGGTTTTAGCACGGGCTGCAAAGTCTTGTTCAAAGTATTTTTGATAGTCTTCTGCCCAGTTTTCTTCGATTCTGGTTACGGCTTCGGTGAGGTTTCCCCGATCGAGCAAATTTCTCATTTCTTGCCCGTTAAGCCCGCCCTGGCCTGTGTTTTGGGCAATTGTAGCGAGGTTCGCGGTACTCCAGCAGAAAAATATTGCTGTCAAACAGTAAAAAATAGCTATTTTAATTTTTTTCTGAGTAGTGTGTTTTTGGCGTTGCTGCTGGGATTGGTAGTGCATGATTTTGGGGCGGTTAAGGGCGCCGTTGGCGGCAGCAGTTGGCAAAAGTTTGGATGTAGGTGGGAATTTTGACTGTGCTGGCGATCGCGGCACGATTATAGCATTCAAAGCCAACCGCGAATCTCTGCCCTAGGGTGTGGACACCAGCACCAACAAAGTCCCCGCACCAAGAAATTCGCGATTTATGTAAAATTTTGTAAATTATGCAGAAGTTTTGCATAAACAGGACTTACTTAAAAACCGGATTTCTTCACGTAAGTCCTATTTTCTACATAACAGCCAGGTGCATTTAACCGAGATGTTGCACCATTCTCAATAATCTTTTTATGAACAGGCTGTCCGGCCTGTTCCACAAAAAATTTATCTCTTGTGGAACGGGCATCTTGGCCGTTCTTAAAAATGATGCAAAATCTGAGTTTAACCGGCATTACCTCTAGGGCCGTCTTTGACTTTTTGCGGCACCTCTGCACTTCACAAGTTGAATCGGGCTTGGTCTTGGTATTAAGTGAAAAATCCCCTGAATCGAGCGCCGATCTATTTAGTTACCTCAGTAGATATATTCTCTGTATTTACTTACTTTAAAAGAGTTAAGTCTTTTCGGGCAAACTTACTTAAAGTTCGACTGGTTAATTGTTTTGCCTTGGATATCGGCCCCGTTATTTCGTACACTTCGCCGAAACTGCTTTTGGCCTAAGATTTAGCCTGAAAATCTCCTAGTTTTTTAACATCATGGGCGGCGGATGCTAATAGTTGAGCAACATCAATAAAAACACTTAATTATTTAGAGGATTTTACGCTATGCGGTCGATCGCTTTTTCCTTGTTGATTCTTGCTTCTCTCCTAGATAACTGAAGCCTTTTTGCTTCCACTATACATTGTGTGCGATCGCACCGCGCCAAGTGCGATCGCGATCCAATTGGGGGATGTGTCTTAGTATTTCTTCACATATCCTGATTTCGGTCTATGATATATGCCTTATGGCGTATTTGTGTTTAAAGCCCGTTACCGCGTACCGCTGATGAGTCAATCAACCAATTCACCGCTATCCCAACCATTTTCTCGAAGAACCGCCCTCAAATTCCTCGGAGTCGGTGCCGCCGGCGGGCTGCTGGGCTATTCTCGATTTTCCAAGCCAGAGCCCACCGTTTTTGTGCAAGATTCTCTTGACTTGCCGCGAATGCTGAATCAGCGCAAAACCGTTGCAGTTGTAGGGGCAGGCTTGGCCGGGCTCGCCTGTGCTTACGAGCTCTCCCAGCGGGGTTTCGCCGTAACATTGCTCGACAAATCGCCCCAACTCGGCGGCAAAATTGCTAGTTGGCAGATACAAGTCGGGAACGAAACTTTTATGATGGAACACGGTTTCCACGGTTTTTTTCCGCAATACTACAACCTCAAAAGTGTGGTAGAAGAACTAGAAATTACCGATAATTTTGTATCTTTAGAATCCTACGCCGTTGTGTTTCGAGACGGCAAATACAAACCCGAAGTTTTCCGTCCCAACCATTCAGCTTTTCCCTGGAATATAGTTGATTTGGGGATATCTTCTCCCAACCGGCTCAAGTGGGGAATCAATCTGACAAAACCTGCTCACTGGGAAGTCTTTCGAGAAATAGGCGGTTTTCAAACTCAAAAAACTTTCGCTCGCCTCGACAATATATCCGTTGCCGACTGGGTAAAAGGTGAATTCCCGCGCGGACTTTATGACTTATATTTTCTGCCTTTTGCCAAATCCAGCCTCAACGATCCCGACGAATTGAGCGCGGGAGAATTAATGCAATTTTTCCACTTTTACTTTTTCGGGAATCCAGAGGGTTTAGCCTTCAACGGCACGCGGCAAGATATGGGCACGAGTTTGGTGCAGCCTATTGCCAAAGCCATTGAAAGCAAAGGTGGCAAAGTATTGACAGATGTCGCAGTCAGTGAGATTCGCTGGGAAAACGGCAAGATTGATTCTCTGAGTTACCAGTCTGGAGACGTGCAAAGTAAAATACCTTTTTGGGTGAAGCGAAACGCGCTATTAACTGACAGCAACTCTACCAAATATTTCGGCGCTGGGGACAGCGTATTTGCCGCCGCACCGTCGGGGAAAGAGGCAATTTCTCTGAGCTGCACTCACCAAGGCTGCACAGTTCAGAAACAAAACGACGGTCAATTTCACTGTCCTTGTCACGGGGCCGTTTTTGATGCCGAAGGACGAGTTGTCAGTGGGCCTGCTCAGCGGGATTTGCCTCGATTTAAGGTAGTCGATGAAAAAGCAGATGAAATACAGTTAGTAGCAGTAGTTAAGCAATCGCAGCCGCAAAATTTGGCGGAAACATTGAAGGCTGATTACTATGTTTTTGCGGCCGATGTTCCGGGGATGCAGCATTTGTTTAGTTTGGCCAGCGGTGAGGTAAATCCGCAGGTGCAGAGCCGGATAGAGAGCTTAAAAATAGCAGATCCGTTTGCGGTGGGCCGTTTTTGGTTCGATCGCGAATTTCCGTGGGAACACAGCAATTTCAGTTCGCTTTCCGGCTACAAACTGACTGACAGCATTACGCTTTACCACCGAATTCAGGATCAGTTCATCGAGTGGAATCAGAAAACTGGTGGTAGTGTAGTGGAATTACACGCTTATTGTTACAAGGAGAAGGAATTTCCGAATCAGGAAGTTTTGCTGGCGACTTTTGAGCAAGAATTGTACGAAATTGTACCGGAATTAAAAGAGGCAAATATGCTGCACCGGGAATTGGTAAATCAAAAGAATTTCTCTGGATATCCGCCCGGTAGTTATGCGGAACGCCCGGAGACTTGCTGCGCTGTACCTAATCTTTTGTTTGCGGGAGATTGGGTGAAAATGCCGTTTCCTTGCGGTTTAATGGAAAGAGCAGTGAGTAGCGGTTTGTTGGCCGCTAATGCTATTTTATATCAAGAGGGTTTGCAGAGGCGATCGCTCTTGACGGTGAATCCCGAAGGCGTGTTAAAAATCTAAGCTTGGCAGTGGGGGCGGGTTTTGTCAATCGTCAATTATCGGCTGGTATTCTCGGTGAAATCCGCCCCCTGTCATACGATTTTAGATTTTAGATTTTAGATTTGAAAAAATGGGAATGACTGATTATCTAAGGGTTTAGAGGTTTCCTAAAGTTGCATTCTTTTTCTAAGATGAGTTACGGTTTGTGGGTGTGGTTTAGCTGAGGGGAAAAGGCAGAGCTTGCGAACAAAAAAAATATCTGCGTTGAGCGGGGTGGATATGCGGTTAAAATATTATTGAATGAGTATAAAGCAATAATAGATGCTGAATAGTAACTGCAAAATTGGTAAAAAATCTGTAATGTTTGATGCTTTTGCAACAGAATACGATTTCGCCGCCACCTTGCAAAACCAGAACGATTTCTTTACTAACAACCTATCGACCAGCAAAGGTGCAGCATTAGATATTGGCTGCGGTTCTGGAATTCTTGCTTTTGAATTAGCCCAGTATTACGATAATGTTGTCGCCGTCGATTTGTCAGCAAAGATGCTGGCAATCGCCAGTCAAAAACGTTCCGCTCCCAATATCGAATACATCCAAATGGATGCCAGTCAATTAGCGCTAGATCGCCAATTTGATTTAATAGTTAGTTCTGCAACTTTTCACCACCTGCCCAACCTCCCAGTCGCCCTCGATGCAATTAAAAAAATGTTAAATCCGCACGGAAAAATCGTCTTTTTAGATAAAATTTCGGAAGTGGAAACACCTGGTACAATAGGCTACATATTAGGTGCTGCCAGAGATTTTAGACCCGACTGTTCCAACTACGGATTTCGCAATGCTTTAAGATTATTAAAATTTCGATTGTCGCCTGGATGGTTGAAGCATTTAGCTAGCGATAGATATTTGTCAGAACGGAGATTTAGAAAAATTTACGGTCGTTGCTTTCCGGGCTGTTATTTTGTAAAATTGGGTTGTTTTATGGGCGTAATCTGGGAACATCTGTAATGCAAAACAACGTGATAAAATCGGGTTCTGTAAGGGGACAAAAAACTCATATCCGCGAGTTGGGCATTAATCTCGATCGCTGGTATGCGATCGCCCGCAGCAGCGAGGTGCAAACTGGGCCGCTAGCTGCGAAAATTTGGAATCGGGCGATCGTACTTTTCCGCGACAGTTCTGGCAAAATCAACGCTTTAGAAGATAGATGTCCGCACCGACAAGTTAAACTCAGCCATGGCAAAATTAAAGGCAATTTAATCGAGTGTGCTTACCACGGATGGCGGTTAAATGCAAGGGGAGAATGTGCCGAAGTCGATTATTTAGCAGAAAATCAAAAGCTACCTAACTGCAAAATTCGCTCCTATCCAGTGCAGGAAAAAAACGGTTTTATCTGGCTGTTTCCCGGCGAAGAAATGCAAGCCGAAAAAATAGATTTACTGGATTTGCCCGAGTGGGAACATCTCAATTATATTGCCACAGTTTCAGCCATCGACTGTCAGGCACACTATTCATTTTTAATTGAAAACTTGATGGATATGTACCACGGACACTTGCACGATGATTGGCAAGCTTGGGCAAATCCAGTGTTAGATACTTTAGAAGAAAACGAGCATCAAGTAACTGCTCGCTATCAGGCACAAAGTTATTACAAAATAGATAAAATTTGGTCTATTTCTCAGTTATTTTTTAAATCTCTGCGCCGACTGCACCCGGAACCGCTGGAGGTGAGTTATGTTTACCCGCACTGGGTTTCAACTTTGGGGAGCGATTTTAAGATTTACTGCTTGGTTTGTCCGGTGAGCGAGACAGAAACTCGCGCTTATTTAATTCATTTTACCTCATTAAATGGGTTTTGGCGGCTGCACAAATTGCCGATTTGGTTTCGCAGGTTTATCAAAAATCGTTGTTTCGGTGCTGCTCAAAAGTTATTAGATGGTTTGGTGCGGCAGGATGTGTTAATGATTGAAGAAGAACAGCAGGCTTTTTTGCAGAATTCAGAAATAAAGAGTTACGAATTAAATCGAGCTTTAGCCAGCGTGCAAAAGTTGATAAGAAGTCAGGCAGAAAATGGATAATTCAGTCACAGATTGAAACCTGCGGCGGGACGAATGAACCAGCCTGCATAGGCTAGGGCGTGTTTTCTTGCCTCGTTGTATCCTAGAAAATAGGCGAGCAAGCTGTTAACGCTCATTAACCCTTGGAGACTTCAGCAACGAACAGTGCGATTCGTTAAAACCGCTACTTCCACCACTGAAACCCCGAACAGGTAAACCCGATCGCGACCACCGACAAGTGGTGAACAGCATTCTCAGGATACTCAGAACTGTTGCCCCGTGGCGATACCTGCGGTGAACGTTATGGTTCGTGGGAAAGCATCGCCACACGGTTTTATCGATCGCAAAAAGCTGATATTGGGCAGCAAGTCTTTTATGAAGTCAGTGAATTTGTTCAGGTGAACTCGTGAAAAACAGATGAAGTTTTATACATTTACAGCTTGGAGTGCGATCAGGTATATTTTTTATACTGAGGCAATAAATAATATTTTTGGCAGATCACAAGATGGAATTAATCAATTGATAGGCGACTTGTTTTGAGGGTATCGCCCTGGCTGCCCCAAGCTCACCTCGGCTTGTGAAAGAAAGCACCGATCGAGCTTAAGACCGAATTCAAGAGGCAATCAAAGTCACGGTCGGGGGACTCAATGAGTCAGTCCAAAGCATTCCTGAAGACAGGAGCGCTAATTTAGGCGCCTCATTACGTGACTCCATGAACCACGTACACATAGAGATTGAACTATGTCATTAATGCCAGATAGCGATCGCACTCCACCATCTACCGCACCTTCGTCTAGTAATTTCCCACAAGCAGTAGGTACAACCGCCACACCCGCTTTTGAAATCAACGCCTCTCGGCAGTTCACTTCCTGGTTAGGTTCACAAAATCTCAGTTTAGTTTTCACCACCTATCAGGCGGGGAAGGTCTTTTTAATTGGATTACGACAAAACGGGCAACTGTCGGTATTTGAACGGACATTTGAACGGTGTATGGGATTGTATGCCCACAACAGCAGCCTGTATATGAGTTCGCTGTATCAACTGTGGCGGCTTGAAAATGCCCTAGAACCCAGACAAATAGCGGATGGCTACGATGCCGTTTATGTACCGCAAGTGGGGTATATCACGGGAGATTTAGATATTCATGATCTAGTGCTGGTTGAACCCCCCCAGCCCCCCAAGCTTCGGGGGGACCAACAAGTTGAACCACAAGTTCCCTCCCTTAATAACGGGGAGTTAGGGGGCGTAGTCTTCGTCAATACCCTATTTAGCTGCCTTGCCACAATTAGCGAAACGAAAAGCTTTGTCCCCTTGTGGAAACCGCCGTTTATTTCCAAATTAGCCGCAGAAGACCGATGCCATCTCAATGGTTTGGCGATGCGAGATGGTCAACCCCGTTACGTCACGACAGTGAGTCAGTCGGATGTGGCGGATGGCTGGCGGGATAAACGTAAAGATGGCGGCTGCGTGATGGATATTAGCACCAATCAGGCGATCGCCACAGGCTTATCGATGCCTCACTCACCCCGTTGGTACAAGGATAAACTGTGGTTGCTCAATTCAGGTCGTGGGGAATTTGGTTATCTAGACCTGGAACGGGGAGTATTTGAAGCGGTAGCCTTTTGTCCGGGATATCTGCGGGGTTTGAGTTTCTGCGGTGATTTTGCCGTGGTGGGGATATCCAAACCCAGGCACAACAAGACGTTTTCCGGTTTGGCCTTGGACGAGCAGTTGCAGACAAAACAGGCCCAAGCCCGATGTGGACTGCTGGTGATTGACCTCAGAAGTGGGGATATCGTCCACTCGTTACGCATTGAAGGAGTTGTAGAGGAATTATACGACGTGCAAGTCTTGCCCGGAGTGCGGCAACCGATGGCGATCGGGTTGAAAACTGACGAAATTCGCCGCGTGATCTCGATCGGCTAAAGCAAGAAAACCGACTTCTCAACAGAAGTCGGGATCTGAAAACTTTCAACTAACCTAACAAGGAAGAACTAACACTATGTTTGAACCAACCTTCAACCTCTCAGACCTCAACGGCAGCAACGGCTTTGCGATTAACGGCATCGCGGCGGATGACAACTCAGGCTCGTCGGTCAGCAGCGCCGGGGACGTCAACGGCGATGGCTTTGAGGACCTGATTATCGCGGCAAAATATGCCGACCCCAACGGCATCTTTAGTGCAGGGCAAAGTTATGTGGTGTTTGGCAGCAACAGTGGCTTTGGTGCGGGTCTCAACCTGTCAACGCTCAACGGCAGCAACGGCTTTGCGCTTAACGGCATCGCGGCGAATCACTTCTCAGGCTCGTCGGTCAGCAGCGCCGGGGACGTCAACGGCGATGGCATTGATGACCTGATTATCGGGGCAACAAGTGCCGACCCCAACGGCATCACCAATGCAGGGCAAAGTTATGTGGTGTTTGGCAGCAACAGTGGCTTTGGTGCGGGCCTCAGCCTGTCCACGCTCAACGGCAGCAACGGCTTTGCGATTAACGGCATCGCGGCGAATCACTTCTCAGGCTACTCGGTCAGCAGCGCCGGGGACGTCAACGGCGATGGCTTTGATGACCTGATTACCGCGACAAGAAGTGCCTCCCCCAACGGCATCACCAATGCAGGGCAAAGTTATGTAGTATTTGGCAGCAACAGTGGCTTTGGTGCGGGCCTCAACCTGTCCACGCTCAACGGCAGCAACGGCTTTGCGATTAACGG
>NZ_JAUBOS010000006.1:0-127384 GCF_036700365.1 Microcoleus sp. w2-18bC1 | reverse complement strand
TTTGGCAGCAACAGTGGCTTTGGTGCGGGCCTCAACCTGTCCACGCTCAACGGCAGCAACGGCTTTGCGATTAACGGCATCGCGGCCTTTGACCTATCAGGGTCGTCGGTCAGCAGCGCCGGGGACGTCAACGGCGATGGCTTTGATGACCTGATTATCGGGGCAGTGTATGCCGACCCCAACGGCATCAGTTATGCAGGGCAAAGTTATGTGGTGTTTGGCAGCAACAGTGGCTTTGGTGCGGGCCTCAACCTGTCCACGCTCAACGGCAGCAACGGCTTTGCGATTAACGGCATCGCGAGGGCTGACCAATCAGGCTGGTCGGTCAGCAGCGCCGGGGACGTCAACGGCGATGGCTTTGATGACCTGATTATCGGGGCACGCTTTGCCTCCCCCAACGGCATCAACAGTGCAGGCTCCAGTTATGTAGTGTTTGGCAGCAACAGTGGCTTTGGTGCGGGCCTCAACCTGTCAACGCTCAATGGCAGCAACGGCTTTACGATTAACGGCATCGCCGCGGTTGACCAATTAGGCTGGTCGGTCAGCAGCGCCGGGGATGTCAACGGCGATGGCTTTGATGACCTGATTATCGGGGCACGCTTTGCCGACCCCAACGGCATCTACGGTGCAGGATCTAGTTATGTAGTGTTTGGCAGCAACAGTGGCTTTGGTGCCAGCTTCAACCTGTCAACGCTCAACGGCAGCAACGGCTTTGCGATTAACGGCATCGCGGCGAATGACTGGTCAGGCTCGTCGGTCAGCAGCGCCGGGGACGTCAACGGCGATGGCTTTGATGACCTGATTATCGGGGCACGCCTTGCCGACCCCAACGGCATCCGTGATGCAGGGCAAAGTTATGTGGTGTTTGGTCAGGGAACGACTCCCACCAATCAACCCCCCGTGGCTAACGCCGACAGCGCTACCACGGCTCAAAATACTGCCGTCACCATTGCGGCTTCAACTCTGTTAGCCAACGACACCGATGCCAATGGCGATAGCCTCAGCCTGACGGGGGTAAGTAATCCTGTCAATGGCAGCGTTACCTTCTCTAATAGCAATGTCATCTTCACCCCCAGCACTAACTTCACGGGTAACGCCAGTTTTAACTACAGCATCAGCGATGGCAAGGGCGGCACCAGCAGCGCTATTGTCAGTGTCGCCGTCGGCGGTATTCAAATCGGTGGCAACGGCAACGACACTCTCACGGGTACAGCAGGGGACGACTCGCTCAACGGCGGCAACGGTAACGACAGCCTCATCGGTAATGCCGGAAACGACACCTTGATTGGGGACAATGGCAGTGACTTCCTAGTCGGGAGTGCCGGCAACGACTTACTCAATGGTGACAATGGCTCAGACACCTTGACGGGTGGACTCGGCAATGACACCTTAACAGGTGGCAACGGCTCTGATGTCTTCGTATTTGCTGCTCTTGAGGGGACTGATACGATTACTGACTTCAAGTTGGGTAACGACCAAATCGGTCTGACTGGCGGTTTGACCTTTGGTCAATTGTCGTTCTCCGGCAATCAGATTCGTGTGGGTAGTGAGGTTTTAGCTGTCCTGACGGGAGTGAATACGACTACTCTCACCGCATCCAATTTCGTCGCAGTCTAGAACCGCGCACCGGCTGAGTGCGACGGGTCAGCAGCGCTTGTGGCTGACCCGTCCCCGCCCTAATTTTTGCCTCGACCCAGACTCGCTCAATTCAAGGCAAAATATCTCTGATGAAAAGCTCAAGTCCCGCTACGAATCAAACCTGGTGTAAGTGAGATGAAATCAAGGCAGATCAGGCGAACCCAGAGCTTGCCTTTTCCTCGGATAAGCTGCCTTACACCTAATACCGGAGTCGCCGGAATCAAGCCTTTTTAACAATCGATTCTCATCGATATATACCTAGCGGCAATCGCGCCATTGAGAAGAGGGCAGAGAATCTCAAAACACGTCCACTAATACAACCAAAGTGCATCAAATGACAGCTCTATTCTATCAATCAGCCGTGCATCAAAGTAACGCTTGAGAATGCACCGATGCTGCAATTTGTCAGCAGTCATTTGCGCCCGTATTTAACTTACTATTCCGAGTCCCGGTATTCCCTAAAACGTAGGGGCTGCGGTCAACAAAATCTAAATTCCGCCAGCATAAACTTTACTTTTTAGGCCGCCGCTGCTGGTAAACACTGATAACTTTATCGGCATAAGTAGCTGTTGCCCCACTTTTACAAGCTGCGGAGTCCCCAGTCATCCACCAGCAAGCGGCGCGGCGTACTGCGGTTAATTCATTGTTGCTGCTAGCTTTGTATTCGTCGCGCAGCAAATCGCCCACGATACAGGTAACAATTGATTTGGCTTTTGTCGCGTCGGCCTCAAATTGTTGGGGTGTTAAATCTTGTTTGGTACAGAATTTTGCCCAGCGGGAAATATTGTTCGGTAAAACTTGCCACTGACTGTACATTCCGTCATTTGCGGCTTGTGGCGGGGCGGCTTGTCGCAGCGCTTCTACGAGGGCGGAAACTTGCGCGTCGGTGACTGATTGCGCTGCTGCTGGAAGTGATTGCAATCCGAGGCTAATTATCAGGCTGCCGAATAGTAGATTGGTTTTTGCGATCGATTTAAAATTCATTCACAATGCCCTGTTTGATTTAAACTTTGTTTCCTCAAACAAGGTTTACTATTTTGTCGCTGGAATACCTCTATCTTAAGTATGATTTATTTGCCCACTTAATGCACTGTCATCGCGCTTACGATAGGAATTGTTAATGAATTCGGATAAAATTATGGAAGTACAAGAGAGGGAAATTCGACGTTACATCCGACCTGATGGCAGAATTCCTTTCTTAGAGTGGTACTACGCCCTACGAGATGGCAAAGCCCAAGTTAAGGTTGATGCAAGGCTTGAGCGAGTTAGTCTCGGCAATCTGGGGGATTATAAGCCAGTAGGAGATGGTGTCTACGAACTCAGGATTAACTACGGCCCTGGCTACCGGATTTATTTTAGACAAATAGGAGCCACAATTGTGCTTCTGCTCTGTAGTGGGGATAAAAGTACCCAAGAACAAGATATTCGCAAAGCGAAGGAGTATTCGGCCGACTATGAAAGAAATGAAAATGCCTACGAGTGATAGCTACCGCGAGTCCCTAATTGAATCTCTTAAAGATGCTGAACACGCTGCTGGTTTTATCGGGGCTATATTGGAAGAAAAAGACCCTGAACCCGCACTCCTGAGAAATGCCATCAGAAAGGTAATTGAGGCTAAAATCAGGATAAATTCTCTTTCGGAGTCAGCAAAAGAACATCACGAAAAACTCGATAAGATGCTGACTGAAAGCGGCGGTTCGGAAATTTACAGTTTGGTAGAATTACTCGAAGCGTTAGGATTTAAACTAGAAATTACTGTCGCAGATATTGAGTTACCCGCTGACTCGGAATCAACGGATTTTGGGGAATCAGAATTATCGCCCGAACCAGTAGTAATTAATCCCAGTTAATGAGTAAATTTCGCCCTCACCCTTTCATCACAAAATCTAACAATCGGTGAGCCATTTCTAGCTTGCTGCAAGATGCTATTTCTACTTGCTTGCCGGCGGCATTAATTAATATTGCTTGATTGGTATTGCTGCCGAAACCTGCACCTATTTGATCGATCGGGTTTGCGGCAATTACATCCAGTTTCTTCGCTCGCAATTTCTCCAAAGCAGGCTTGACAATATCCCCAGTTTGTGCTGCAAACCCGATTAATTTTTGGTGCGGCTGTTTCAATTTTCCCAACTCTGCCACAATATCCGCTACCGGTGCCAACGGTAAACAATTCGGGAGTGATCGCTTGGGCAATTTCTCACTACTGTACTCAGCCGGCTTCACATCCGCTACGGCCGCCGCCATCACCGTCAAATCCGCATCGTGAAAGCATTGCAGCATCGCCTCCCGCATTTCTTCTGCACTCGTAACTGCGATCGCCCGCACACCTGAGAGCGGCAATTCCCCAGTTATACTGTGTACCAGCGTCACTGTCGCGCCCCGGTGCTGTGCAGCTTGCGCCAAAGCTATGCCCATTTTGCCACTGGAAGGATTGCCGATAAACCGCACCGGATCGAGGTGTTCCCGCGTTCCTCCCGCACTGATCAACACCCTAATGCCCGCCAAATCTCGATCGCCCTTCGCATACAACAGCGATTCAATATGAGGCAAAATCTCATAAGGTTCTGCCATGCGGCCGACACCCGCGCGATCGCACGCCAGCATACCCGCCCCCGGATTCGCAGCATGATAGCGCCGATAACTCAACACTTCCCGCCAATTCCGCTGCACCGCCGGCTGTTCCCACATATCCGTATTCATCGCCGGTGCCAGCAAAATTGGGCAACTAGAAGCTAAGACAGTATTAGTCAGCAAATTATCAGCAAAACCCCCCGCCAACTTAGCCAAAGTATTAGCTGTCAAAGGAGCAATCACAAAAACTTCCGCCCATTCTCCCAGTTGAATATGCAGGGGACGCCCGTGACTTGGTTGCCAAAAATCTTTGTCAGTAAAAGCAGGATGGCGGCAGAGAGTAGCAAAAGTCAAAGGCGTTATAAACTCCCCAGCCGCATCAGTAAGAATAGCTTTAACTTCCGCTCCAGCTTTCGCTAAAGTTGAAACTACTTCGCAAACTTTGTAAGCCGCAATCCCGCCACTAACGCCGATTAAAATTCGTCTGCCCTTCATGATTTTTGGTAATACAGCAACCTTCGAGGTTATGAGAACTTGATGAATTCCTGAAACCATTGCGGAGAATTGCCCGATCGCCTCTCCTCATTCTTTCATCCTTCATCCTTCATCCTTCATCCTTCATCCTTCAGCCATAAAAAAGAATCAAGAAAGAAATTAAGATAAAAACAGACTAAAATCCCTCACTCATCTGTTTAATCTGCAACAAAATATGCTGCTAACTTCTTCCTCAATCCCGTAGAAAATTTTGAGCTAGATTTTTAAGTCTATGCTTCGTCGTAGGCTTCCATATCCAGAAGGTGGAGATAAGGTTCAACCATCTCTGGCCGCTGAAAAGCAAGCGATCGCAACAAATGCCAATCATTCAATCCCTCAAAAGGATCTGTATAATCGTCAACTTCCAAACGGACAGCCAATTCCGCCACGTCCTGAGAAGTAAGTACAGCAATATCGCGCGATGCTTTGGTTAAAGTTTTCATTTTTTTCCCCTGCCCGAGACTTCCGCCATACTATATACTAAACCTTTAATCAGATTTCGACACAGTTTCTACAACAAAACTTCGCATTACATCTATAACTTCCGGCAGAATCTCGTGTCCCATGTTAAATTCTCGATACTGCACCGCAGCTCCCCAAGCTGTCAAACTCTCGCGCGATCGCACAGCAGCACTAACGGGAACAATAGTATCTTGAGTACCGTGTACGATTAAAACAGGTGGCAAAACACTCCCCGCAACTGGCGAAATCTGGTGTAAATAACCACTCAGACAAATTAAACCAGCTAGGGGCAAAGTCAATCCCACATCTAGAGTCATCGCTCCGCCTTGAGAAAAGCCGCCTAAAATCGTGCGAGACAAAGGCACGCCCGTGGTGCTTTCCAAAGACAGCAAAAATTCCCTCAGCAATTGCCGGCTTTCTACCAATCCCTGAGCGTCTTTGCTTTGAAGGTTATACCACGCTTTGCCGCTTGTTACCTGGGGATGAGGAAATGGGGCATCGGGAAACAGAAACTGATAATCCGGCAAATTGAAAAAGGGTGCTAAGGAAGTCAAATCCCGAGCATTAGCACCCCATCCATGTAAAGCGACAATCAAAGCGACAGGTTTGCGATCAGTTTTTGGCGGAATGCTAATAAATTGTAAAGACATCGTAGTTAGTAATTGGTAATCTGGCATCGCTACAATTATAAATTGTCACGACGGGTAAAACCCCAAATATTTGTTTTGGGCGATATTTAACTATAAATTAAGACGCGCTTGGCAATAACTATAACTCAGGACAGTTGACTGTTAATTGTAGGGTGCAACCTAAGCACCGCGAGCATCTTTCACAGGAATGCAAGCCAAATTCTCGCTAGGTATATATAGCCCAGTCTCATTAAGAGTGAGGTATGTCTGGTAATGGGTAATGGGTAATGAATAATGGCGCTACCCTGCTTTTGAACAGCAAGCTTTTTCATGATGACCTTTTTCCGGATTACCGATTACCGAACACCGAAAACCCACGCGCCCACGAACTTTTTTGAGAACTACTATATGTCAATCGAGTTCTCCGGTTCCCACTCCTAAAAACTATTTTAAAAAAAAATAACTTCTACCAATTTATTCACCTAATTTCACTTGATATTAGTTCTCAGAAAAGCTGCAACTGTAGAAGGCACCTAAACCATTAAACAGTAATTTATCCCCAATTCTAAAATCTAAAAGCTAAAATCTAAAATCTAAAATCGATTGACACCTACCGCAGGTGAAACCTTAGAAAGAGATTGCTCGAACTGTTGCCGCACCGGCACCTCAATCAAGAATTCAGTTCCCTCTCCCGGAGCCGATACGCACCTGAGCGAACCGTGATGCTTGTCTACTATTTGATAGCAGATCGACAATCCCAAGCCAGTACCTTTGCCCACAGGCTTGGTAGTAAAAAAAGGATCGAATAAACGTTTTTTGACATTCTCCGTCATGCCCGTTCCATTGTCAGCGATTCGCACGCATACACAATTAGAATTTAAAAGTTCAGTGCGAATCCGAATAGTAGGTAAAAATGCAGAATTGGAGGCTTTGTTTTCGAGCTTTTTTGGATTTTCGGTATCAGATAAAACATCAATAGCATTGCTCAAGACATTCATAAATACCTGATTCAATTGTCCCGCCCAGCACTCCACTAATGGCAAATTTCCGTATTCTTTGATGAG
The DNA here is from genome assembly GCF_036700365.1 of Microcoleus sp. w2-18bC1. Classification (NCBI taxonomy): domain Bacteria; kingdom Bacillati; phylum Cyanobacteriota; class Cyanophyceae; order Oscillatoriales; family Microcoleaceae; genus Microcoleus; species Microcoleus sp. w2-18bC1. The sequence goes on along the minus strand of NZ_JAUBOS010000006.1, from coordinate 120,486 downwards.
TTTAATGCCCGAAAAATCAGCTTTTGGTTTCAGCCGACTCTCCAAAATCATCAAGGTGCTGTCAATGCCTTGGTGAATGTCAACCGACTTCATTTCAGCTTCATCCAAGCGCGAAAAATTCCGCAGAGAAAGCACGATCTGGCTGATACGTTCAGCTCCCATATTCATAGATTGTAGGATTTTAGGCAAGTCTTCACTGATAAACTCCAAATCAATCTCTTTTAGTTTCGCTTGCACTTCGGGCGTTGGGTTCGGATATTGCTGCTGGTATATTTCCACAAGTTTCAGCAAGTCTCGAGTATATGCGCCTGTATGGATTAGGTTGCCAGAGATGAAGTTGACAGGATTGTTAATTTCGTGGGCAACTCCAGCCACCAACTGCCCCAAGCTGGACATTTTTTCAGTTTGGATTAGTTTAAATTGAGCTTCCTGCAAATTTTTTAGTGCTGTTTCTAGTTCAGCAGTGCGCTGTTTTAGTTGAATTGTACGATCGTACACTTGCTGTTCTACTTTTGCAGTACGTTCTAGAGACATCAACAGGTAAATCGTCAAGCTGCCAGTCATCAATAGCCCGATCGCGCCAATTGCCAGCGAACCCTGATGCGTCCTCATACTGTTGTACCCCTTTCCAGGCAAAACTAGCAGCCTCCACTGGCGGTCTGCTACCTTAAATAGGCGAGTGCAAGCACTCGGATATTGACAGATTTTTCCCAGCAAATTAGTTAACTCTGGCTTTTCGTGTTTTGGGTTATCTATCAACTGCTTAGCTTGTGAGTCGTAGCGCACCAGAAAGCGTTCTTTCTCTATAGCAGAGTTGTCATAGAGGTAAAAATTAATCTTGTCTAAATTTAGCGATTCTAAAGAGGAATCGACCATACTCGTGATCTGAAACAGACCCGCAATAACTCCCATGAGGTTTTGGCGGCCGTTAACGGAGTTATCAGCAGAAGTTGTACGGCGGTGTACTGGTAGAAATACTTGCAATCCCGGTTGATTGTTGCTGACTAATCTAATCCGCGCCGAAGCCGCTATTTTCCCGGTATTCACCGATTTCTCTAAAGCTGATTTGCGATCGGGGCTGGAGGCAACATCAAAACCGATCACTTTGTTATCTTCTTCTAATGCTTCTCTGTAAATAATGGGAAAGTATTCCGATCGCACTCTTGCTTGGACTTGCTTTTTGTCAGGAGTTCGTTCATAAATTTGAAATGCGGGAAAATCGGCGGCTCGAATTGTCCGTTCGTAAGCTGCTTTTTGGGCAGCCGGCACGCGCCGAATCCAGTTAACAGAATGTATAGCAGTATTTCGGGCAAGTGCAGGTTGAGCGAATTGCTTAAAATCTTGTCGGCTAACTTCAGTAGATGCCCTGTAGAATCCTTCAAGTGAGTACAGAACTTCTAAATTTTTATTGATGCTTTGCTGCAATGTCACATTCAGGCGATCGGCTTGCTGATGAAATTCAACTTGCATTCGTTGGTTTTCCGAATGCCACACAACGGCTGCGGCTGCCAATGACAAACTCGTCCCTGTGCAAAGAGTCAGCGCTGCTGGAATGTAGCGACGGTGCGACTGTAAACTTTCGGTCAGCGAATTAAACCAATTGCTCGCAACATTCATATTCCCACACCTTCTGCTACCGGAGTGCAATTCGTTTAAGGACTTGTGAAATTCCTTGATAGCACGAAGGGCAGCGCAGAAACGAGATTGTCTAAAAACTTATGATCGCAGGAATAAGACTTACCCTGAGCAACTCAGTTTCTACGAAAATATTGGTCTGGTAACGAGAAAGTTGGGAAGAAACCGGCTTTTTACGAATAGTGTATCCACGACTGAGGAATTGTAACTAAGTGTAACTAAGTGTAACTAAGCCAGTTCCCATCTGGGCCCTCCCAAATTCCTTCCCCGGAAGAACCTGGGAACGAGAAAAAACCTTGATCTGGTAGGGCGGGTACTCAATACCCGCCCTACAAAGCCAACTTAAAGGTGGAACCGCTTACAAAACAGTCCCTATTTCCTTCAAATAAACCCGTGTAAACGGTTCATCATCCCCCAGAGCATACTGTTCGATCAACCCCTGGCGGCGAATAGAAATACTATTTCCTTCCCTCACCACAACAGTATCGTCATCAGTGCTTTCTCTAACCAACATCATCTCAGTTTCTCCCGGATTATCTAGCACCACCATATTGCTGCCCCGATAAAACATTCCCTCAGCTTCCAAAATATCTTCGGGATATTCAGCAATTAACAAATCGAGCTTGGGATTCCGTAGCAAACTTTGCACGTTAAGATGGTAATTCTTATTCAAAACTTTTTCAGAACGGTTAACAAAAAGTCCACCGCGACAAACAGCACCGATTGTCCAATCGGGATGCTGCAACAGAATATGGTCGATGGTTTCTTGTAGGTCATGTACCGAAATTCTGTTGAAAGTAATAATCGGAATTCTGGCGGATTTTCCCGATTCAAAGAAAGTTTCGATAATATGCAAAGGCACATCAACTCCTTCGCCGACAGCGGGGTTGAGGTGCATAAAAATTCCCGGCGCGGCATTGATCTCGATAATCCCAAAATTGCCTGTTTTCCAAGATTTGGCGAGAGTTTCTGTCATCACATCAATCCCCAAACAAGTTAACCGGAAATGTAGGGCGATATCTTGAGCCAAAACAATGTTATCCGGGTGAATGGTGCGGGTAGCGTCGATGCTGATGCCGCCTGCGGAAAGATTAGCGACTTTGCGTAGATACACAGTGCGATCGCTACTTGGCACACTATCCAATGACAGCCCTTGTTCTTCCAGATACATTTCCATCGCTTCGTCGGACTGAATTTTGCTCATCGCCGAAGTTGGCGTATCCAAACGTTCTGGTTTGCGGTTTTCACGGCGGATCAATTCGCGAATTGTTGAGTCGCCATCACCTGTTACGCAAGCGGGTCGGCGTTCAGTTGCAGAAACAAATTTGCCGTCAACGCACAGCAGCCTAAAATCCGATCCTTTGATGCTGTTTTCCACAATTACTCGCACCGGATCGGTTTCGGGAATAGCCTTAACTGCTCTTTTAAAAGCTGCCTGCAATTCCTCGGCATCCCGGACATCTGCTGTTACGCCAATTCCTTTATGACCGACTACTGGTTTGATAGCAACTGGGTAGCCAATTTCTCTAGCAACTGCCAGAGCTCCGTTTTCTGTGGAGACGATATCGCCTTTGGGAACAGGAAATCCTAATGTAGCAAGAAAAGCTTTACAATCGTCTTTGCGCGTAGTAAAATCTGAGTCTAAGTGGCTGTCAGAATCAAAGGTAGTTGCAGAGCCACGAACCAGTTTTTTGCCGTACCCATATTGCATTAGTCCTTCATCCCACAAATAAAATGCGGGAATGCCTTTTTGGGATGCCGATCGCATTAACGAATAAACTGTCGGGCCTCCGTAAACTGACTGCCGGAACATATTTTGCAGCGCGCCAATTTGTGCTTCCAAGGGAAAGTCTTGATTTTGATTAATGGCTTCAAACCAATCCCAAACTGCGTACACTACTGCTCTGGCAGTGCGGGCGTGAAGTGCTTCTATGCTGATTCTGTTAAACTGAGAAAACGGCTTGATGTTCCAGTGTTGAAAATGCAAACCCATGTCGAGTTTTGCTACTTCTGAGGCGGTACGGCCGAACAGTTGGGCATGGTTCAAGAAAGTTTCGTGCAGGAATTGCGGGTAGCGATCGCTAATAATTTCCTGGTAATGTGCGATCGGCAAAGGTTCGCTCCCGCCCGTCACCGCTAAATCAAAAACTAAAGCCGCGGTGTCTAAATAAGGGTTGGGCCCGATATAGTGTTTGAAGTTGAAAACATCAAAAATATCGGTTTTTCGAGCATTGACGCGGGCTGTTTCAGTGGTTTTTTCTTGCAGCATTTTCTAACCTCCTTTGAGCTAATTTTTTACGGTAACTTTATAGTCGGTGCATGGGATACTACCTGCGGGCATAGATATTCCAGCAGTGAGATAAATACTCCCAACAATTCTGCCTTCAGTATTGCCCTATAGGGGGAGTGGGAGAGTAGGGGAGATGGGGAGAGGGGGAGAGGGGGAGAGGGTGAGAGTAGGAAAATATTCCTTCTTCCTTCAACATCTAACTAAGCATAGATGACTAAGCATAGATAACTAAGCATAGATAACTAAGCACTTATGACTAACGACTACTTCTTTCCCCCCTTACAAAAAAAAGCTATAACTTTTGAGAGGTACACTGTGTACTTATAATTGTTTATGACAGTGAAAGAAAATTTAAGAGGCAGCAAATTATGAAGATCGCACAAACTGCTCTCAGGGAAAAAGTTCACCACTTAGCTGAGGAAGCATTTCACCGGAAGCTAATTTCTGGCTACGGCGATGGTCAAAACAGCAACGAATATCAGATTGTCTGGAACGGAAAACCCAGACACCTACCTTTAGAACGGGCGAGTACCATATTGAGCAATTTGATCGAGCGATCGCACTAACGGGCGATCGGACTAATTGAGGACTTACGCTCATCAACCCGATTTCTACGAGCAATCAGAGGAGGATTAGCGAAGAATCGGATCAGAAACCGGATTGATCACCGCGCGCGCGTGGGCCCTGTAATTTAAGCTCATTTCTTGACCCCTCCTATCTCCTGTTAGGAGGGGTAAGTTTGTTTCGTGGATCGTCGAGGATGAGTAAACTCCCATATCACCCTTGCTGTGTGCGTTCTAGAGTGGTAGAAACCGGAGATTTTTTTGTATCTATATATACCTTTTGGCAGTTTTCGGAAAAAGGAATTTTGTGTTTTATTGAAATTTAATAAGTTAAAAGTGGAGATAATATGGCGAGCAACGAAAACCAGGGGAAGTTGCTAATTATTGGTGGCGCGGAAGACAAAGAGGGCGACTGCAAAATTCTGCGGGAATTCTTGCGGTGCGCCGGAGGCACTAAAGCGCGCATTGTAGTGATGACTGCTGCCACAAGCCTGCCGGGAGAAGTAGGAGATAATTATATCCGAGTGTTTGAGCGACTTGGCGCTGAAGATGTGCGAGTTGTTGACACCCAGAGACCCGAAGATGCCAGCAATCCAGATTATTTAGAAGCGATCGAACAAGCCACTGGCATATTCTTTACTGGCGGAGATCAAGCGCGGATTATTAGCTGCTTGAAAGACACCAAACTCGACGCAGCTATGCACAAACGCTACTCGGAAGGGGCGATTGTTGGTGGCACCAGCGCCGGCGCGGCAATGATGCCAGACATGATGATTATTGAAGGAGACTCAGAGACAAATCCCCGCGTTGATGTGGTAGCAATGGGTCCGGGAATGGGTTTCCTTCCAGGAGTTGTCATAGACCAGCATTTCGCCCAGCGAGGCCGTCTGGGACGCTTAGTTTCGGCACTCTTGCTGCAACCTGCCGTGTTGGGATTTGGTATTGACGAAAATACAGCTATTTTAGTCCACGGTGACGAGTTGGAAGTCATTGGCGAAAGCGCTGTAACTGTCATCGACGAGTCGGAAAAACTCCACGACAATGTAGAGGGACTTTTGAAGGATGAGGCTTTGGCGATTTGCGGCGCTAAGTTGCACATACTCCCCCACGGATACCGGTTTAACTTGAAAACTCGCCAGCCGGTGCTCCATAACGTAGCAACTACAGCAGAGAAAGAAAGGGCGATCGCCTAATTTACTTGCAACTGGCAAACATCTTAAAATTATGTAAGGTGAGCACTGCACACCTTACCCATTCTACCAAGTAGGATGCTTAAAAACCCAGTTTATCTGTCCATCAGTAATAAAAAGAAGAGGATTTTACCTCTTCTTTTATTGCTGCGGTTTCGGGTTTTTTAAGCACTTTTCTGTTCGCCAAAAATCGACTGCTGCCCTTCTGCGGTCGATATTAAATTCCACCCTTGAGTTCTCAGCTTTTGATATGTTGCCCATCCCTTAGAACCGCCCGGTTCCCGGTAGTCGGGTACAGCGAACTGCGGAAAAGCTGTATAAGACCGCCACCCCTGACGGGCATCGGTGCGTAAGTGCAATATCTTTTCTCCCTTGCCTCCGAGTCTGGGCAACCAACACATTTGTTTTAGCATTTTTAACACTCCAGAGTATTACAGTAACGGTAATTCGCCAACATCCCCAATTAAACTTTTAGAGCTTTAGAGCCACTGCTCGGAATATCTAACGGGTAACAGGGACGAATGAGATTTTCACCAATTACCAATTACTGAGGTAGCAGCAGTCGTTAAAGCTGATTTCGGTTCTGCCAAGTTTGCCAGTCAAAAACTATAAAACAACTGCTGCCAAGACATAAGCAAAAATAATCATTGCTCTTCTCGGCTCAAACTTGGCTTAAAGTCGATGGCGCGAAAATCCAGTTGAATAAAGCATTCATTCTTGTGGTTTTCCTTGCCTTATAATTACAATCACATCCTCGCTATTTCCGCCTAAAATGACATCTTTCTACAGTATTAGCTCTGTTAGCGAAAAAATGTTCCTTTAGTTACAAATATTAAACTCTGACCACGATTTATTTAGTTATCAAAAGTTAAATTACTTTTCATAAACAGCCCTTAATATTTTTTAGTTACTTTAACTACATTTTTGATTGATTTAAATCTGGCCTCCGGCTGCTTAGTGGCGCACCTTACTCAATCGCTAGGGTGTCTACTACTAAACCCTCCGGGTGCGCCTATAAGTACCTAACAACATAAGAGTTACAGGTGTAAATCTTAAGAACGATGGCGACAGATTTACCAAATTGTAAAAATCAATACTAATCACACTGATAAGTTCTGCAAACCAGATATTCGTGGCCGCTGCAATTGAATTCAAACTCTTCGCTCCCAAAAACAAAGCAGCTACACTGCTCGGCTCTTTTTCCCAATGGGAAAAAAAATTATTAGAAAAAGATGACAGAGGTTATTTCCGCACTAAAATTCAGGGCGTTGCTTAATCAGGGTATGAAAAAAATAAGTTTAAAATCCCGAAGCTTTGTAGATACTGGTTTCTATGACTTGCATATTTAGCCTTTCATACCGTAAATCAGCAACGCCCGGTTTTGTTAGTCACAGCATTAGGAATACCGATGCTGTGGATGGGCGAAGAGTTTGGACAATCCACTCGGCCAACTCCCAACCAGTCGAATAAACTGCAATGGTTTTTGTTGAAAAATTAGCCAAATTATGAGTTCTTGGAATACTACAAACACGTGATTCGGCTGCGGGAAAAAGTTCCGCCACTTTATACCCAAAATATTGATATTTATCACGAAAATTCCGAAGCCAAAGTGCTGGCTTACTACCGCTGGAGCGATGAGGAAATGCGAGCAGTAGTTGTCGCTAATTTTTCGGATACTTATCTATCTGGTAACAGCATTCCTAAGTTTCTGGCGGCAGGAAGTTGGCACGAGTGGATGTATAACAAAATAGTAGAAGTTGGGGAAGAAGAGTTTAAGTTTGATTTGCCGGAATGATCAGCGCAATTATTTGTTTGACAGCCGGAGAATTATGTCTCTAGGCAGATGATCGGCCCAGTTGTACAACAGTAAATTGTATTTAGGATGGGCGCACCAAACTCAACAAACTGGGTTTTTCTACCTAGGTGGATGGCTGTAACGATACTTTTTTGTAAAAAAACTCGGTTTCTGCATCCAAGAGTGCGATCGTAATTCCTGGTATTGAGAATAAAAATTGCACGGCGACGTGCCAACTGTCAATTAACAAGTCAATTAACACAAACTTTGTCGGAGGACAAACTCTATGGGCTGGCTAAAAAGATTGTTTGGTTTAGAAAAACTTGAAAATCAAGAAACTGTTGATGCTCCTGCTTACCAAGCACCTGTAGCTCAATCTCAAGCTCAAGCTCAACCTGCTGCGAGCGCTCAGACAATCCCGCCGGAACGCATGGGCTTGAACGGAGAATACGATCAAAGCGGTTTAGCTAAACGGGTTGCTCAGGCTTTCGATGCAAATCCAGATGTTGCGGATATTGAGACTGTTTATGTGGCTCAACTTGGCACTACGGTGGTTCTCAAAGGTACAGTTCCCAGTCAGGAAATTGTCAACAAGTTGGTGACAATTGCTAAAGGCGTTAAGGGTGCAACTGGGGTGGAAACTAATGAAGTTACTGTCGGATAACGCGACGGTTATTTCTAACAGTTAACAGTTAGCAGTTAACTGTTAACCGGTTAGTAGTTAACAGTTAACTGTTTTTTTGATTTATCTTTATCTCAATAAAAAATATGACAGGCGAAACATTAGAACCTACTCGCGGGAAATTAGAACGCACTCTTTCGCAGGGAATTCAAGCTTTGTACCGCTCTCAGCTCGGACACCAAACGAGTCAGGCGCTCTGCAATCTTTTGGATAACAAATTAATAATTGTTATCGAAAATGGGCTTACTCAACCAGAAAAACTGCTCGCTCAGAACGGTCAGCAAGATTTGGCTTTGCAGGTGCGGACAGAATTAGAATCTGTCATGGAATTGCCACTGAAAGAATTAATTCAAAAGGTTTTGGGCGTGGGAGTCACTGATTTGCTCCGCGATGCGACCTTGGAGACAGGCCGCACTGGAACGATCGCAATTTTGGACTCTGCACCTCAAGTCCGTGATTCTAATTATAAATCTAAAACTCAACCAAAACCAGTGGAGAGTCGAGGTGCTGGCGGATAACTGTTTCTAAATCTTTGATGTTAAAAGGTTTGGAAAGGTATTCCACGCAGCCTGCTTCGAGAATTCGAGCGCGGTCTTCTGGTTTGGCTAGTGCTGTGACAGCAACAATCGGAATATGTCTGAGATCGGGGTTTTGTTGGACGCGCTTTACTACTTCCATACCGTCTATATCCGGTAGGCAAATGTCGAGTACGATTAGGTCGGGTTGTCGATCGACTGCTGCGGAAAGAGCTGCGTACCCGTCCACTGCTCCCACGCACTCGCAGCCGAATAAATCGAGTATTTGTGTCAGCAGCTCTAGGTTGTCCGGATTGTCGTCTACAGCCAACACTAAAGGACGCTTGTCAACCTGGGGTTGACCGCTAATGAAAGACGAGGATTCCAATTTATTGTCCCAATGAAGGTAGTTCATAAATGCCGAGCGCAACGATCAAAAAATTTGTTACCGAGGCATTCTTCAAGTGGCACTGCGGCACTTGAAACAGATTGGCTCGTATTGGTAGCTCTCCCATGACCAGTTTTTGGTCTAATCCGATACAATATCGCTACAAACTGCGGGCAAAATGACCGCTGTTGATTAACCCCATAGCACCTGCTTAATTCTACCTCTCCCAGCGCCAATTACCAACTTAGGGGCTCTTGGTGCGTCAGCCCTGGTAAAAACACGCAATAAATACGGAGAATCTTACCAATAAAGCATCCTCGCTTAATAGCATTGAAGAGTGGCGACAGCTTTTAAGGATAATAACAACATTAGACGTGGGCTCCCATACATGGATCTACCTAAAGGAATATTCTAGCCCCAACTTGAATTTAATAACTTACACCTGCTGAGAGATACTTGATTACTCTACTTTATACTTCAATGTTTTTAAGTAGTAATCATCACAATTTAAGCCAGTAAAAAAATTAAGTTTTTACATGAGCTTTACCGGATATTAACCTAGGAGGTTTTAATGACAATTCCAATCAGAGACGACCTGACTTACATTTTGCTCAAAAAGATTGGCAGCGGAAACGGCAGGGGAGAGTCGGAAATTAGGAACGCAGCCGAAGAATATGTCGGTCACCAGGTGGCAGAAGCGGAATTGCTCGGTCATCTGGACTACCTCAACCAAAGAGAATTTATTAAAGCTGACTTTAGTGGAGAACCTTACGGAGGAACTGAGGTATTGCCGCCTTTAGTCGCATTTCAAGAAGCTGATTTAACAGAAAAAGGCCGCAAACTGTTACACAAAATGGAGACGAATCCTCCGAAGTCGCTCCATCAAGAAGGGTCGGCAGTTCCTATCGCTTCAAAGGATATGCCGTTTTTGGAAAAAGTGATGGTAAACGGTCACTTGGAGGATATTTTTGATGCCCGTGACATTACCGAAGTAGTGTACCGGGTCATGCGCGATGTGATGACAAAAGACGCCATCGAGCACGTGGAATCTGAATTGCACAAAGAAGTTTTGCCTACGGATGACAAAACCCTGCAACAAGAAATAGCAGACCTCTGGAAAGATACCAATCCGCTGGTGGGATTGCTCAGCCGGGTGCGTCAACCTTTGACCGGCGCGCCTGCACCTTTGGGGATCGATGGCAATTTGTTTGCACGGAGGGTGGAACTAGAAGGCGCACTTCCTTCAGGAGTAAAACCGGAAACTGCGATCGCGGCTGTATTTTCGGCAACGAAGGATGAGCTGTCCGAGGAGCGAATTCAGGAAATAGCTGGCTTTTTGCCGGACAGAATTCGGGAAATTTGGGCGTCTGCTTAACGAGACGTTTTAAGGTATAAATACTTACTAGCCGGGTTGAGCAACCAGTATTTTCCCTCCAGAGGGCAGAATACTGGTTGCTCAACCCGGTTTCTTTATACTTTTTGCCTGGTAGCTTTGCAATTGCTTTGTAGTGAGGACTTGAGTCCTGATCAAACTCGATCGAACTTTCGTCCTCACTAATGTCAGATCGCTCTTTCCTTGCCTTGTAATTGCTGTGAAAAACCCGGTTTCTCACCGAAATTTGTCGGAAAACCAGAAATATCTCCATAAACCGAGTTTCGTATCATTGGGTTGGGTCAAGCCCCTAGACAGAGCGAAAGTATTGTAATGTATAATACAAGGCAAGTTAAGACTGTGGCTCGCAAAAATGCTGTCAACAGCCCGGGAGATCAAAAGGCATGACCCGCACCAAAGTTACACAAATGTCACGATCGACTTTAGAACAAGAGATTTTACTCAATCGAATTACCAATCGCATCCGCAACTCTTTAGAACTGCAAGAGATTTTGACGACAACTGCCCTAGAAATCCGCAGCTTTTTACAGAGCGATCGAGTAAAAGTTTATCGCTTTGAGGCCGACGGTAGCGGTGAGGTCATTGCTGAGTCCATCAACGGTGACAATTTGCCATCTATGCTGGGTTTGCGCTTTCCACCAGGCGACATTCCCCATAGTGCTCGGGAAATGTTTCTCAAAGCGCGGCAGCGAGTGATTGTAGATGTGGAATTGAAGCATCAAACAATTAATCGGTTAGATTGTCCCGAAACCGGTAAAACTTTAGCAGTTGAAGATATTACCTATCGTCCTGTAGACCCTTGTCACGCTGAATATCTGAAGGCTATGGGAGCACGTTCTTCTCTGACGGTGCCGATTTTGCATCAAAATCACCTTTGGGGGCTGTTGGTGTCTCACCATAGTCAACCGAAACGGTTTAGCGATCGAGAATTGAAAATGGTGCAGTTGCTTGTGGATCAACTTTCAATTGCGATCGCCCAATCTTTCCTGCTGAGTCAAGCTAGACAGCAAGCGCGCGACGAAGCTGTTATCAACCAAATTACCAGTTTGCTGCATTCTCCTCTGGAACTCCACGAAATTCGGAAAGCAGTTCTCGAACAAACTGTCAAGCATTTGCATGGTTCAGGAGGGCGTCTCTACATTGCAGCCGAGTTTGGCGATCGGCCCGCTTTGCTTTATACCTGTGGCCAGCAGCCAGCGGACATCGACCTTGAACTCAGCCCATTTTGGCAGCAGATTATGGGGAGGGCAAACCAAGACGATCCACCACAAACAGCTAATCATACAAGCCAATTAGGTATTTTTGAAAATCTATATTCCCAGCATTACAGCTCAATTGACAGCAATATTTCCAGTTTTCTCGTACCGCACTTGTACGCAATTTCCGATATTTCTAAAGAACCTCAACTTAAATCTGTATCTGCCAATTTAGTCGCAGCTTCCATTCGATCTTTTTTGGCAGTACCGCTGCAATATCGCCAACAGTGCATCGGCTGTCTCACCGTTTTTCGCAGCCCTATACAAACCGAAATTTTGTGGGCGGGCCGTTGCAGTTCGGACGCCCGGCACGATCGTCCCCGACAGTCCTTTGCAGCTTGGAAAGAAATCAAAACCGGCGAAGCTCAAAAGTGGACTAGCGAGGAACAGAAGCTAGCACAATCTTTAGGAACTCACCTGTACATGGCTGCAATGCAGAGGCGCGTCGAGGCGATGATCCGACATCAAGCTTCTCACGACCCATTAACTGGTTTACCTAATAGATTACTGTTTAATGAAAGGCTGTCTTTAGCTTTAGCTAGCGCTCACCAAAATGGAGAAATGCTGGCGGTAATCTTTCTAGATTTGGACAGATTTAAAAATGTTAACGATACTCTCGGTCACCCAGTGGGCGATTTGTTGCTGCAAAGTGTATCTCGGCGTTTGACTAACTGTTTGCGCCTGGGGGATTCGATGGCTCGTTGGGGCGGAGATGAATTTACTGTGCTGCTGTACAATATCAACACCCCAGAGGAAGCAACTAAAATTTGCCAGCTCATTATCCAGAGTTTAAGCAGTCCTTTTGATTTTGAGGGTCTGGAACTTTATATTAAGGCTAGCTTGGGAATTGCTTTGGCTCCTTACGACGGAGAAGATGCAGAAACTTTGCTAAAAAATGCTGATGCTGCGATGTACAAAGCTAAACAAAAAGGTCGCAATAATTATCAGTTTTACACGCAGGCGATCGGCAGTAAAGTCTCCGAGGATCTTAACTTAGAAAATGATCTTTACAAAGCTCTAAACAAATCTGAGTTTGTCCTGCACTATCAACCGCAAATAAATTTAAATACTGGCAAAATAGCGGGCATGGAAGCTCTGATTCGCTGGGAGCATCCCGAACGCGGTTTGATTCCTCCCGATCGATTTATTCCCTTAGCTGAGGAAACAGGATTAATCTGCCAAATTGACGAATGGGTGATGCGGACTGCTTGCTTGCAAAATCGAGCGTGGCAATTACTGGGATTGCCGCCGATTCGGATAGCAGTGAATTTATCAGCCCGCCAGTTTCTGCAACCTCACACTGTACAAAGCATCGCTGAAATTTTATCAGAAACCAAGTTAAATCCCGAATATTTAGAAATAGAAATTACCGAGAGCATTGCCATGACAGATGTGAGCTTTACTGTGTCGGTATTGCAGCAGTTGCAGGACATGGGAATTCACATTTCTCTGGACGATTTTGGCACTGGTTATTCTTCGCTGTGGTCTCTGAAAAACTTTCCCCTCAATAATTTAAAAATAGACAAATCTTTCGTGGCCGATTTGGTGACCGGCAGCAGCGGTGCTACTATTGTGAAACTGGCGATCGCCTTGGGACAGGGGCTGAATTTACAGGTGATTGCTGAGGGAGTGGAAACAGCAGAACAGTTAGCGTTTTTGCGATCGCATCAATGCGATATGGGTCAGGGTTACTTCTTTAGCAAACCAATACCGGCGGCGGCGGCAACGCAATTGTGCTTAGAAAATCAATCTGGGAAATAATATTGATTCCGCTTGCACCGTCCGTGATTGCGGACTGTTGACTCACAGTGAACAGTCAACAGTCAACAGTCAACAGTCAACATCATTCCGGTGTAACCGGAAATGATATTACTGCCAAACAAACACTTTGGCTTCGTATTCCGGCAAGTCAATCATAATATTGTCATCGCCAGATTCAACATCATAATTCCCAGTCCATTCGTGCCAAGTTCCGTTGGCAGGGAAGTGGGGAACGCTGTAACCTGCCAGATAATTTTCCGACATATTCGCCACAACTACAACTCTGGAACCTTCATCGTTCCAGCGAGTGTAAGCAAAAACTTTCGAGTCGGGGTCTTCGTGGAAAAACTCGATGTTTTCTGTGTAAAGTGCTTGGTTATTTTTACGCAGGTGAATCAAGCCTTTGTAGTATTCCCACAAACCTTTATTCAGGTCATTTCCTAGCAGCGTCCAGTCAATTTTAGATTGCTCAATTGTTTTGCCTTTGTATTCGCCAAATTCTTCGCCCATCCAAATCAGCGGCACGCCAACTGCTGTCATTAACAGCACGGTTCCCAACTTTGCCCGCTTGAAGGCGGCTTCATCCAAAATTCCGCGATCGCCCAATTCGGCAAAAATGCGATCGTGGTCGTGATTACTCAAATAATTGACTACATTCGTAGCACCCAAGTAACCTTGCCGCTTGCAGTCGATTACCTCTTTGAGCCGTTCTAAATCAAAATTGTCCCCGCACAGTTGTGGAATTATGGAGTGATAGAAACTGTCGTGCCAGCAGCCGTCCATCGGCCCGTCTAGATTGGTGATGCTGGGCTCGTCGGGAATGTATTCGGCAACAGTGTAAAACGGTTTGGGGCCGGCGACATTTTTGGCTTCTTGAACTACCCAGTGCATAAAATCGTAGTTAGCAATTTGTCGCGCCGCATCGAAACGAATGCCGTCGAGATGATATTCTTGAACCCAGAAGCGGACTGTATCGCCAGCAAATCTGCGTGCGGGGAAAGTTCCTAAGTTTTCGTCGTAGAATTCGTAGTTAAATTCCGGGCCCCAATTGTTGTCTGGATCGCGGGGCTCGTGGTGATACCAATAATCGTGATCAATTTGAGTGAGGGGGCTCGATGCTTCCGAGTGGTTGTAAATCCCGTCCATGATCACGCGAATCCCGCGCCCGTGACACTCGTCTATCAGGTTTTTGAGTTCTTCTGTGGTTCCGTAGCTGGACTCGGCCGCGAAGAAGTAGCGGGGGTTGTAGCCCCAACTGTAGTCGCCTGGGTATTCTTTGAGGGGCATGAGTTCGATCGCGTTGACGCCGAGTTCGACTAGGTAATCGAGTTTTTCGACGACGTGCTTGTACTTGCCGCGGGCCAGCGGGTCTGCTTCGCCACCGGAAAAGTCGGCAACGTGCATTTCATAAATCACTAATTCCCGATCGGCCGGTAGCGGTTTATCGTCGTGTTTCCAAACATAGGTATCGATAATGCGATCGCCATCTTTGATCCGAACAATGCCGTTTTGAGTAGGATCGTCGATGTCAGTCGCGTAGGGATCGACCACATCTACCCACTGATCTGCTTCCAGAAACCAGCTTTTCGACTGAACGCGAAATTTGTATTGATAAACGCCATCCTCCAACTCAACTCGCGTGCGAAAATAACCTTCTTCGTCCTTTTCCATCGGAATATCTTCCCAATTAGAAAAAGAGCCAATCAAGGCAGCTCCTTTGTTGTAGGGAGCAAATAACTTGAATTCAATTGGGGCGGCCATAATACCTCTTTCTAAAATATTTCAGTAGCAGTTGATACTTTTAATTTCGCAAATTTAAGCGAACTCAGGCATCACTCTACGGATATAATTTTTTTAAGGCTTAACTCTTCCTAAAAGTATCGTAATCAGGCCTCTGTCTCCGCCTTTTATGAATTGATATCGCGCAATATTGGCAGTGCCAGCGAAATTTATCTAACTGGGGATCGCTCAACAACAAGTATTAGTAATACGCTATTTTTTTAGCATCTATCTTAAGGTAGATTTACTGATTGAAAGATAAAAAAAATCTGTACTGGGGTAGATGCAACTTTAAAGTTTACCTCTTTTTTAACAACAAACAATTGCTCGGCGGGTGCACACTGCCTACCCTAATTTTTTGGTAACAATTAGTGAGTCGGTGTGCACTGCACACCCTTAATCCGTGGCCGTAAGGTGCGCCCAGCGCACCCTACTTTTAACTTGATTTTGCCTGATGATCGGGCTTCATCCAACCAAGCCAGAACGCAGGGCGAGAACGGCTGCCTGAGTGCGGTCATCAGCGCACAACTTGTTCAAAATATTGCGGACGTGAGTCTTGACTGTACCGACAGTAATGTACAGCTTTTCGGCGATTGCAGCATTGCTGTAACCCTGCACGATCAGTTCCAAAACTTCTAATTCCCGTTCGGTTAAAGGGTAAGTCTCAATGATGTGACTGAACTCAGGTTCAGCAGCCTTAATTGTGACTCTTTTGCCCTCAGCCTTTGGTTCTTCCGGCGCGGCTTCCTGAGTGCGAGCTTGTTTCAGGACAATGCGGGCGATCGCCGGATCGATCCAAGAGTTACCTTCGTGAGTTACTTTTACAACATCTAATAACTGATCGAAGCTAATATCTTTCATGCAGTAAGAGTCAGCTCCGGCGGCAAAAGCTGCCAGAACTTCTTCTTCATTGTCCTGAAAAGTCAGAATCAAAATTTTTGTATCGGGATCGGACTCCGCTACCGATTTCTTGAACTTTTGTGTAAGTTCAATGCCATCAAAATCCGGCAAGCCAATATCTACAATTGCAACGTCAGGTTTTGAAGACTGAAGCAGTTTCAATCCCTCTGTAGCGTTAGCTGCATCGCCGACAACTTCTATCGTGTCACGCTGTTGTAAAGCTGTGCGGATGCCCACTCTTGTCAGGTCATGGTCTTCTACCAAAGCAACGCGAATTTTACTCATCTTTCTTCCAATAGTCCGCTAAACTTTTAAAATATCATCAACTGACTCAGCTAAACTGAGTAAATTTGAGAATGTGTCCTGATTTAGGGTTTTACAGGCTGCACATCATTTTTAAGCATACTCATGCAGCCGCCAAGAATGCAAGTTAATTTTTAAGTTATTTTGCGGCGATGCCTGCACGAGCCCGATCGGGACAGGTAAGCTCTCAATGTTTCAACAGTTTAACTAAATTATCTCATTGTCCGCCCGTTGATAGAGGTAAGGATTCCACTACCCAGATAGATTTAAAGTATAAAAAATTTTGATGCACTTGGCTCGTCAAAATCAATAAAGCTAGCAGCACGAGTCTTTAGCCGGTGTTAGGGCTATAGTCCAATGCTTATTTATATAACCTGTTATGACTCAGTATCACGGCAATAAGTCTTTTCAGTCGGAGTTTTCCGACTCGGAAATCTTACACAAAGTATCTGAAATAACATCCCCCCAACCGCAAGTTGGCGACTGCGAAACTCAGGACGATCGCCTGTGGTCGGCAATTCCTCACATAGTTTGGAAAACAAATGCCGACGGCTGGGCGACTTATTTCTGTCAGCGCTGGGAGGAGTACACCGGGGTACCAGCAGCAGCAGCTTTGGGTTTCGGCTATCTGGCGCGCGTCCACCCAGAAGACCGCCCTCGTCTATTGGCGAGATCGCACACTTCTAAGTGCCCGTCGCCAAGCTACGAAATTATATTTCGTCTGCAGACGCGAGAGGGCACATACCGCTGGAACGTCGCGAGAGGAGGGCCCGCTAATCTAGACAGTCAGGAAGTTTTGGAGTGGGTGGGAACCTACACAGATATGGAACCGATCAAACAAACTAAAGCCGAACCCCAAGCAGAACAAGAGTTTTGGCCGCATCAAGCGCGATCGGAAGCTAACTTCAAAGCTGAAAAATTGTGCGAAGCCCGGACGGTAATAGAGGCTGGGCGAGATTTGCAGGTGATAGAGCGGTTTACAAATATATTGAGCCAGCGGGCGGGTAGCTTATGCCAGTTGTTGCAAGGCATTGCGGATGCGACTGTAGAGGCGATCGCAGGAGCGGAATTTTGCCTAGTTGCTCTCCTGGAGTCCGATTGCAGCGGTCTCAAACTCAGCGCTGTCGGGGGTACGGAAAACTTTGGTGGGGGCAAAACCCCGCACGTGCAAAACAAGCTGCTGTGGAAAGCATTTGCGACGGGAGAGTCTGTACTGTGGCGGTCGGAGTGCCGCAAAGGCTTGCTGCCGGCGGCGGCTTGTGCAGCGGCGATCGAGTCCGGGCCGAGCGGGCGTTTGGGTGTGCTGGCCATCGGCAACGGGAAGGACAGCGCGGCGATTGACGGGCATACTCAGCAACTGCTGGCGGTGATGGGAAAACAAGCGGCGATGGCAATTAACAACGCACTGGCGATCGAAAAATTAAAAAAGCAGGAACAGCTTTTAGACTTGCAAAACGAGCTGCTAATTCGCCAGCAGGAAGAACTCGAAAATCAGGGGCGACGCATTCAACAGCAAAAATTGCAACTGCTAGAAGCAGCCAAGTTAAAATCGCAATTTTTGGGCATCATGTCCCACGAATTGCGAACTCCCATGAATTCGATTATCGGCTTTTCCCAATTGCTGCTGCGCCAGCACAAACAACTGCTGAGCGCCCAGCAAACAGAAATGGTGGGGCGCATTTTACATAACGGCAAAAACCTGCTACTGCTAATTAACGATATCCTCGACCTCTCCAAAATCGAGAGTGGCCACACAGAATTAAAAATTGAAAAATTTAATTTAGCGCATTTAGTAATGGATGTCGCGCTGGAATTCGGAAATCAAGCCACCGATAAGAACGTGGCATTGTCCGTCAGTGTCTGCTTGCAGGATCAGTTGATAGTTAATGACAAGTTGCGCCTGCGGCAAATTTTGGTGAATCTCGTTTCTAACGCGGTTAAATTCACCCATGAGGGCAGCATCTACATTGAGGTGCGGCAATTAAAGGGCGATCGGCTAATTATCACCGTTCGGGATACAGGAATCGGCATCTGTGAAAAGAATCTTCCCCACATTTTCGACAAGTTCCGCCAAGGCGACCAAACCACAACTCGCCAATATCCAGGCACCGGTTTAGGACTAGCTATTTGTGCTTCTTTAGTCAAGATGATCGACGGTACAATTACTGCCGAAAGTCCACTCAAAAAAGGTTCGATATTTCGGATGGAATTCCCGCGAAAAATTTACCCTAAACAACTCACTTGCTGACTGAAAACCTTTTTATATTTCTCAGAAGAGCCGATTTTAACCGCTCATACAAAAACTTTCGTCCCTCTCTAAGACACGAAAGAATAAATATGAGTAAGAGCCAAAAAAGGTTTTACCTACTAATTATAGCGGTAGGGTGCACCTCGGCGCACCCTACATATAGAGGTTTTGGGTAATTCCTTTATTCTTGAGTCCCTCTCTGCTAGGAGGAGAGTTTGTGTAGGATAGGTTGCAACAGCAGACTCTTACCTACAGACTAGAAGTTTTCCCTACTTCTGCCTGAGTAGCAATTGGTTTAACATCGGTGTAGCCCATATTATTAGCTACGTCGCGCAGCACTGTAATTTGCTGTTCAAACTCAAGACCTTCAATTTGACCCAACACACCATTGACAGCCTCAGTTGCCTCATATCCTTCGGGGATATCGACAATTGTTTCCCCCATACCAATAGCCCAAGCATACCAAACCACCAACTGATTGTTAGCAGTCAAAGCTCCGTAAGCGTGGGAATAGGGCGTGTCGTCGCGGTTAACAATACCGCGCATTATATTCAGTTGTTGGTCATGGGAAAGCTTGTAAAAATCATCCAGCAGCATGGGAGCTAATTGTGGGTCGGCGGCGGCGGGAGCGGCTGGTGTAATTGAATCTCCCATTTTTTCATAAACAAAGTAGAGCAGCGCCAGTTTTTCATCTGTACCCAACCCGTTGATTGTCTGAACGATGTTTTTAGTGTCGTTGGAGAGAGAGTGAGGATTGGTGGCGGCGGGTGAGTTCATAAACAAAATTCCTTAAAAATGCTTCCAGAATATATAAATATCAACATTTGTAAGTGTCCGTCACCATCCCCGAGAGGTAATACGATTTTAGATTTTAAATTTTAGATTTTAGATTAAACAATGGGGAATGGCTTAGTATGTATGGGTTTGGATCTTGTCTAAAGCTGCATTTTTTTCGGAAAGTGGCGTAATGTTAAGGCACCACCCTAGAATATATCATCCTTAAGATAGAAGCGAACGATACATCTGCGGGTAGATAAAAAAGCAGGGAATTCAAGTAATAATTGATACAGTGAATTGTTAAATAAAACTAGCAAGGAGTCGGCTATGTCTGAAATCAATACAGAACCAAATAACATTGAGAGCTTTGACGCTCAGCAGATCACTGAAAGCGCGGAAGCTGGAGAACAAAAGTTGCCGACCGTTGATGTATCAGCAGACTACGAAGCTTCAAAAGAATTCAGCGTTAGTGACATTGATCGCACTGGTGCCGGCGCTCAAGCTGCCGCCGCTGCAACTGCACCTAAATTTCCTATTCCCGCTGCTAAAGATATCGCTAAGCCTGCAGATACAAGTGGCAATCCCGCTGATTTTCGTTCGATGGCTCAGGACATTACGCCTGCAGGTACACCGGGCGAAGTTACAGACGATTTGATGCAGAAAGCGATCGATCTTGGGACTCCTGGCAGTTAATTTAGAAATTCTCGATCCTCGATGCAAAACCTCTGTATTGTAGGGTGCTGATGCCCCGCTTCACCCCTATAATTACCGCGTCAAATCACGTTTTGCATAAGTCCTGAATGGTCAAGTGAGTGCACGATAAGATGCAATACAGTAGGGACACAACAATGTTGTGTCCTTAAATTTTTAATTTTTAGTGTCCCTAATCGCTTAATTTTAAGTCGATCGCCCGACGAATTTTGCCCACAGTGCGATCGCCCAAAATTTCAATTACTAAATCAACGCGATCGCCCTCCAGCATCGACTTAATAAATAACTCTGGATGCAGCGCTTTCCAGAAATATTCGACAAACCGATTAATTTCAGCTTCTGACATTCCCGACTTCCCCGTCGCCATCATTTCCCGTTCCGCCTGATTGCGCCACACTTGAGAAAGGCGATAATCTTGGGGATACAAAACCATCAACCGATCTAATCGGTTCCACAGCGGCAAATAGTTGTGCAGCTTTGCATTCATATCGCGCGCAAACTGACAGTCGCTTTCTGTGGAAATCGGAAACGGTGCAGCCGCCAAGAACTCGTTTAATTTGGCATCAACCACCGGATTCACGCCGACAAACCAACCTTCAAAAAGTACAATATCCGCCCCAGAAATAATTTCGGGTTGACTTCTATCTCCTGCACCTCCATAGGCAGATTTGTCAAACCTGGGAATTTCTATATTTTTATTAATTAAATCGGGTTGGAGGGCATCTAATTTGGGATTGTCAACTGCTGCTAAATTGTGAGTTTGAGAAGCGCGCAACTTGTCTAAAACTGCGATTGCCAAGTCAATATCGTGAGTGCCGGGAGGGCCGCGCCAAATTAAACGCGGGTCGGCTTTTTGGAGTTGTTGGCGATCGGCATAAGTCTTGTAAAGATCGTCTAAAGAAAGGCTGACAGTAGAATATCCCAATTTTCCCAGAATCAGCCTCAAAACTTGGCATAAAGTAGTTTTTCCCGTTCCTTGCACTCCTAAAATTCCTTGAATTAAAGGACGGTTTAAACTTTGTTTTGCAGCCGATAATTGCATTGCCAGCGGCAGCCAAAGATTCCACAAAGTTTCGAGGAAAACAGTTGACTTTAGGGGGAAAGTATGCAGTTCGTCAAGAAGAGAAAAAAATAAATCGGTTTTGCAGCGGACAACATCGGCTACATTGTCGGGAGTAATGCCAAAAGCGCGCGCTCGCACATCATCCGCAAGTTCCCACAAAGCCAGTCGATCGAAGTCGGGAGCGATCGGGCGATCGCCAGCTTGCCACCGATGTAAAAGTTCAACAGGGGTTACAGTCGATCGATCCATATCCTAAAAACTCTCTATGCGGGGGGGGGTTTTGTACAAATACTATCTGCAATTGAAAAATATTTCATCCTAAACCCGCGCCGATTCAAAAAGTTTTTAAGAACCTAGTTTGAAAGCCTCCACAAATAAATTGTAAGTGATACCAATTTTCAGAGCATTGAGCATATCCACCGAAAAAGAACCTGCTACAGGCCGCAGGCGGGCATAAATCAGCCAGTTGGCGAACTCCGTCAACAACACCAACAGCCCGGCCGCGATAATATCCCACTCAGCAGATTGTCCCGCGATCGTCGAAATAGCTGTTCCCAAAAAAGTGCCGAACAGCAGGCTAATTAACAGGAGCGAAATCCGTCGCCAAGGATTGTTGAGCCAGCCTCGGAAGCGATCGCCCAGAACATCAATTAATCTGTTAATTCGGGTATTCTGCATAAAAGTTATACCATTTGAGATTTGAGATGCGGAATTACTGATAACTATTGGGGTTTGGAGTACGGGCCTATAGTGGTACTCTTTTTTTCAACTGGTATTAAAAGCTATACCGATAAGTAAACAAATGACCCTCCCGACCAACTCCAAATCCTTACCGGAGTCAGTATGTCGCCATCTAAAATCTCAAATTTAACATCTAAGATGGTATTGAGCGATCGCGGACTTATAGCCGAGAACGGTCAATTAATTAAGTGTAACTGTATCTTGTGGCACAGCAGCCCCTGGTTTTACATTAAAAATAGTTAAGACTCATTACCGGTGCAGTCTATCCTGTAAGCCTAAAATTTATGAATCTTAAAATTTACCAGATCGTAATTGGAGTGTCGATCGTCCTAATTACAGGAATGTTTCTAGGACGTTTTGAAATCACTATCTCCAACGGTTCAAATCCTTCCAGCGATTGGCCCTCACAAGCCACCGCATATCCCCCCACACTCCCCGTTTCCCCAGTCGCCACAGCTTCTGCCGACACGACCAGCGAGCCCAAGCCCGACTCAACACCAACCCCCCCAGATGCAGAGGAGGAATTGCTTGCCTCAGTCCCTGTAAATGCTAAAGCCTCCGGCCTTTTGCGCGTCAGCAACCGCAGCGAACACCCAGTGCGAGTGGCCCTGCTGTCGAAACGGCAAGCCAAGGAATCCTATGGAAAACCAGCGCACTGGGATTTTGCGCCGGGGGAAGGCGGTGGCAAGGGACTGATGCTATCGCTGCCGGAGGGCAAGTTACAAGTCAAACGGGGAGACATTCTGGTGGTTTTTGCTCAGGATGGTTCTCGCCGCTACTGGGGGCCTTTCGTCGCCGGAGAGACACCCTCGCCGGCTTGGAACAGCACAGCCGGAGAATGGCAGTTAATTTTGCAGCCGTGAAGGCTTAGCTGCTGGTGCGGAGATTTTGGTCGAGAAAGCCGATTGATCCGCTCTTGTTGAGAAGGGTGTGGCTATGTGAGTTAACCTCACATAGTCGCATCATTATAAAGAAAAGGCTTTTCGGCCTGTTCATGAAAGGCTTGTTGAGAATGGTGCAACATCTGAGTTTAACCAGATTTGATCGAGTTGGGAGTTTCGAGAATGCGAATCTTTCGGTAGACTCTCTAAGCGAGCTAAAATTTTAAATCTAAAATCGCAGGAAGTTTGGGTGAAGGAAGTTATTAAAAGTTTGTCAGAGTTTAGAAATCGCCCGATCGCACCTTTGCTGCTATCGATTTTATGGCTGTGCGCGATCGCCTGGGTAGGTTTCTTGTGGAATCTCGGCAACATCGGTTTAGTTGACGAAACCGAACCGTTGTTTGCCGAAGCCGCCCGTCAAATGACGGTGACAGGAGATTGGATCACTCCTTATTTCAACGGCGAAACGAGGTTTGACAAGCCGCCGTTGATTTACTGGCTGATGGCGGTGGCTTACCGCACTCTGGGCGTTAACGAATGGGCCGTGCGTCTTCCCTCGGCCTTGTGCGCGATCGGTCTGACTTGCCTCGGATTTTATACCCTATCGAAGGAAGAAGGAAGAAGGAAGGAGGAAGAAGGAAGAAGGAAGGAGGAAAAAGAAATAAGGAAGAAGGAAGAAGGAAGTTCGGCAACGAGCACTGTACGGGATTTAACGGATGTCAGGAAGAAGGAAGAAGTCCGATGGAAGCCGGAAGAAGAAACAGAGAACAACAACTCAAAACTCAAAACTCCCCGTCTTCCGCTCTTTTTTTCTACTCCTTGGATTGGTGCTGCCCTAATAGCTTTAAATCCCCAAACTATTGCCTGGGGACGGACTGGCGTTTCAGATATGCTATTAGTCGGTTGTATGTGTTCGGCACTACTGGCATTTTTTCTCGGTTACACTCTAGAAGAACAGAGAGAAAAAGCAGAATTTCTCACTGTTTCCGCTTCCCGATTTCCCAATAAATGGTATCTGACTTTTTACGTACTAATTGCTTTAGCAATTCTGGCTAAGGGGCCTGTAGGAATTGTCGTTCCAGCGCTGATTGTTGGCAGCTTCGGGCTTTATTTGGGAAATTTTCGCCAACTTTGGCGCGAAATGCGTCCGGTGTCGGGAATCTTAATTATTCTGGCGATCGCCCTGCCTTGGTACATTTTGGTTATTTTAGACAACGGTCAAACTTATATTGACAGTTTTTTCGGCTATCACAATTTCCAGCGTTTTACTGGAGTAGTCAACAAACACTCGGCGCCTTGGTATTTTTACTTTTTTGTAGTGCTAGTTGGTTTTGCACCTTGGTCGATTTATTTGCCGGTGGCGATCGCCCGCACCCGTTTTTGGCAGCGCAGTTACTGGCGCCGTCAACCGCGATCGGCTCAGTTGAGTTTATTTGCCCTATTTTGGTTTGGCTGCATTTTTGGCTTTTTTACGATCGCCGTGACCAAATTGCCCAGTTATGTATTGCCTTTAATCCCCGCCGCTGCGATTTTGGTAACGCTGCTGTGGAGCGATATTATTGCGGGCAATGAACCAGAAAACAGGCGGGGAAAGTTAGAAAAAAAACCGAATTCTTTACCGCGAGGGCTGTTAGTTACATACATTTTTAATGTGATATTTTTATTAATTGTAGCCGGAGCAACTTTCTACAGCTACAACTGGCTGGGAGATGACCCGGCCATGCCCAATTTTCCCCAAGCAATTCAGCAGTCGGGATTGCTGATTGTAGGCGGTGCGATTTGGACAACTACAGCGGTGGCGATCGCACTTTTACTTTGGCAGCGGCAACAACGCTGGATTTTGGTTGCTAACTTCATCGGGTTAGTAGCATTTATCATCTTTGGTCTTACTCCCGCCTACAAAGTGGTCGATATCAACCGCCAGTTACCTCTGAGACAGTTAGCACAGGTTGCTGTTCAACAAAAACTGCCTGGGGAAGAGTTTATTATGGTTGGTTTCTGGAAACCAAGTCTGGTTTTTTATAGCCAAGAGCCGGTGACTTACTACCGAGCTGTCAGAAGGGCGATCGACTACATTAAGGAATCTAAAACCCCAACTTCTCCCTCTATTTTGTTGCTGGGATATCCAGAGAAATTTGTGGAATTAGGATTGCAACCAAATCAATATCAAGTGTTGGACAGTCGGGGTGCTTACCAACTCGCCAGGGTTCCGAGAACAGCATTTCGCTAGTGTCTATAGTGTTATTTAATACTTGTTGGTTAAACAAGCTAGAAAAATGATTACAACTAAGAATCTTCAACTACTTGCCGTCCAAAGGATTCACGTAGAAGCTTTCTTACGAAGTAAAAGCGAGCTTGCAGCAATTTTAAATGTCATAGTGCCTAATAGCTGGCCTCTTTTCCCAGAAGCATTTTCCCTCCCGGCTGACGAAGCTTGCGAATTTAATCCGCCTCCAACTGACTGGCACAGCTACTTCTTTATCCATCCAAAAAATCAAGTGCTGGTTGGCAACGGAGGTTTCACAGGCTCACCTGATGAGTCGGGGACTATAGAGATAGGTTATGAAATTGCTTCCGAATATTGGAATCGCGGATTTGCAACTGAGGTGGCACAGGGAATGATTGATTATGCTTTCGCTCACGAGGAGGTGAAAGCCGTCATCGCTCACACTTTAGCTGAAAAAAATGCCTCCAATAGCGTGTTGCAAAAAGTGGGAATGAAGTTCATTGCAGAGGTGGACGATCCTGAAGAAGGCAAGATATGGCGATGGCAAATAAGCAGGGATGAATATCATCCGACTTGAACTGTAAAGCCGTTTGGCTGTTTAAGCCACTGGTTTTGGCGGTAATTTGAAGGCTCTCGGTTGGAGCATTAAATCTGCCAGATTGCATAAAATCTATAATCTAGTCACTACCTAAAACCCGAAGCTGGGAGCCTACAATGGTTTCAATTCTCAACAAACCCTACTCATTAATCCATGAGATTTGCATTGAAAAAGTCGAGGGGTGGAAGTTGTTCAAATTTAGTGAACCGCTGCAACAGCGTATGGAAAATTTGTTAGATAAGAAAAAGGCATATCAACTAATGGCAGAAGAGGTAGCGGAACTCGACGCCATTGGGGAACTAGATCGTATCTTTACCCACATCAATGCAATGATGGTGGCTCAAGATGTCAATCAGTGAGCGTGAGTTAACTAGCGTTACGGAGTAGATTAGATGAATCCTGAGACAAAACAAGTATCACAGCACATGAAAGAATTTGGGCTTCATATTCTTGGGAGAGCTATTTATGATGCAACGTTTAGCGAGATAACGAGGCCTTTTGCTCATATGTTGTCGGTAGTTCATGCAGCACATGGAGCAGAAATACTTATCAAGGCACGCATTGCTGAAGAGCATCCGCTTTTAATCTTCAAGTCCTACCCTAAATCAAATACTACTAAGGATGTATTGAGTATCAAGGAACTCTTTAAGTACGGTCGAACTTTAATGTATTCAGAGTTACCTGAAGTTCTTTGGGCGGCAACTGGTTATAGAATCAAGGAATTAGATAAATATCAAAAATTTGGCGAGCTGCGAAACATTATTGTCCATTTTTCAGCAGCTCCTGATTGCGAAGCTTCCACAGAAACCTTAAAATTTGCTTTGGAAGTTTTAGATCATATAGTTCAGGATTTTTGGGGTGAGAGCTTGATTTACTATTCGCAAGAATGGGACGATGTAATCATTTCTGAGGGTTATCTGCGAGAACAAATTGAGCAATTGAATATTCAGGTGCACCCCGACACACAGAGACAAATAGAAAGTCTTGACCTAACGTTAAAATAAAATGGAGATAGAAGTCAGAAAGGGAAGGATCGCTCATAATTAAGGGAGTGTCTACAGCCACCCAACATCATCGAGAAAAGCGTATTTAGAAAAGTGGAAGATTATGATTCCAATCAATGAAGCCCAAAAGCAGTTGCAGCAGTTGATCGATTCGGTGAGTCAGTCGCACCAACCTATTGTGATTGCAGGACAGACTAGCAATGCAGTGTTATTATCTGAATCGGACTGGGCATCTGTGCAGGAGACGCTGTATCTTCTCTCAGTGCCAGGGATGCGGGAATCGATTCGGGAAGGAATGGCAACGCCGATCGAGGATTGCGCTAGGGAGTTGGAGTGGTGAGCTGGAATCTAGTCTATACCAAACAGGCACAGAAAGATGCCAAAAAGCTCGCTTCTAGCAATTTACGAGACAAAGCGCAAGAGTTACTC
Organism: Microcoleus sp. w2-18bC1; assembly: GCF_036700365.1. Lineage (NCBI taxonomy): Bacteria > Bacillati > Cyanobacteriota > Cyanophyceae > Oscillatoriales > Microcoleaceae > Microcoleus > Microcoleus sp. w2-18bC1. The sequence continues at coordinate 93,357 of NZ_JAUBOS010000006.1, read as the reverse complement.
GACATCATTCAAACCAATCCGTTTCAGAATCCGCCACCCTATGAGAAATTGGTGGGAGATTTGGAAGGTGCATATTCACGGCGAATCAACATTCAGCATCGTCTGGTGTACGAGGTGATTGAGTCCGAGAATACGGTAAAAATTTTGCGGATGTGGACGCATTATGAGTAGTGTTTCTAACAGGTTAACTAATACAAAGGTAGATTGATCGCTCTTTGGACTGGTGAGGAGAGCCGACCATACGTGCAATAATCAGCCATATTCTCTGGTACGCGATCGCCTGAACCTATGGATGCGCTAATCGGCAAAACTTTACAGGGTGGAAAGTACACCCTCGAACAAGAATTGGGCCGCGGCGGCTTTGGAATTACTTTCAGGGCAAATCACCGCTATTTAGGACAGCCTGTAGTCATTAAAACCCTCAACGAATCTCTGCGACAGCAACCCAATTTTGCTGAGTTCGATCGCAAGTTTCAAGACGAAGCGAGGCGGTTGGCTTCCTGCGTTCATCCGAATATTGTCCGCGTCAGCGATTTCTTTGTGGAAGACGGACAGCCTTACATGGTGATGGACTACATAGCCGGTCAGAATTTGGGCGATGTAGTCGGTTCAAATAATCCGCTGCAAGAAAATCTTGCAATTCTCTACATCACTCAAATTGGCGCTGCTTTAAAAGTTGTTCATCAAAAGGGTTTGCTGCACCGAGATGTCAAGCCACAAAACATTCTTTTGCGCCAAGGTACTCAGGAAGTCGTGCTGATTGATTTTGGTATTGCCCGCGAGTTTACTCCCGGTGCAACTCAAAGTCACACTAATATGGTGTCCGACGGCTACGCGCCGCCAGAACAGTATTTTGCCCAAGGAAAATATACGCCCGCCACAGATGTTTACGGTATGGCGGCGACGCTTTATACTCTGCTGACAGCACAGGTGCCCGTGGCTGCAATTTTGCGTACCAGCCAGCCGATGCCTTCGCCCCGCGACTTGCAGCCTCAGCTAAGTACGACAGTCAGCCAAGCGGTGATGCGGGGGATGACGGTAGAAGCTCAAAATCGCCCTGCTAGCGTCGATGAGTGGCTGTCGCTGCTGCATGGGCAGGGGGGTGCAGCGTCGCCGAGCACTGGGCCGACGGTGGCGGTGATTCCGGGACACGGGCCTCAGTCGCCTGCGGGTTCCAGAACAGCTCCTGCTGTGGTGTCTTCTGGGCAAGGCAGCCGCAAGGTTTGGTGGATTTTGGGGTTCGTGGCGATCGCACTTATTGTTGCAGGTTTGGTCGGGATTGCTAGGGTTTTCCTCAACCGGCCGTCTTCGGAACCCGCACCTGTGGCCCAGGACGATCGCACTTCGGTACCTGCTGATCCAGACGCGCGATCGAGCACCGCACCAATTCCCGCGCTGACACCAACGCCAGCACCCACTCCCAGAGAAACTCCGCCGCCTGCTGCTGAAACTCCAGCGCCTGCTGCTGAAACTCCAGCGCCTGCTGCTGAAACTCCAACACCAGCCCCAGCGCCAACACCAGCGCCTTCTCCGGAGGCTGTCGAACCCACACCAACGGAAAAACTGGTTGACAAAGAGTTGCCGCCAGATCGATCGCCCGCACCTAGCGAACAACCGGGAACCAATTATCAGAAGACTCCCACAATCCCAGGGTATGCGGTTGGTACGCCGGAAAGTCAGATTTTATCCGAATTGGGAGAACCGACTGACTCTCAAGCGCGGGGCTATTGGCCAAATACTCGCACCGCACTTTACGAAATATTGCCAAATCGGATTACTCTCGGCTACATATACGATCGCGATTCGGGCGAGCTAGTACAAACAGAGGGTTCTTTTGCCCAGTCTGTGGACGATTTGGTAGTACGAACCGCCTTAAACGGGATGGTGGGCGGCGCCAGCCGGGAGATTTTGCAAGGCTTGGGCGACGTGCAGCAGCGCCGGAGTAATCGGTTTACGTTTAAGAAGGGTTCGCTGGAAGGGATGATCGAACGCAACGAGCGCGATCGGATTTACATCGGCGTCTGGGACGAAAATTTGCATTAAACTTGGCAGGGCTGACATTTTGCACCCTTGTCAATAAACCTGGGCGGGCTCTTCGGCCCACCCCACAGGAAAAATCAACTCTTGTGGAACAAGCCCGAAAGCCTGTTCAAGAAAATGGTGCACGATGTAAATATTCCCGACTCAGCTTTGTGCCAAAATCGAAAATCCAAAATCTAAAATCGGTTGACTTGACGCAACACGAAATATTGTCTATCATAAAAGAACACACGAGGGGCTGTAATGGTTTCGACAGGGTGGCGAAAGCTGCTCCGTGATGCAGGTCGAGAGGGAGTCTACTCTCGTTAATATCGGCTCAAAAAAAATAGTAAATGCGAACAACATCGTTCCTTTCGCTCGCAAAGCCGTAGCTGTAGCCTAAAAACTTCTTGAGCTTGGTTTAGAGTGTATGCCACCTCACTCCGTTAAAGGTAGCATAACAACCCCCAACGGATGCCCTGGCTAAACGTTTCTAGTCGGCTAGCTAGGAAAGCAATCACTAGAAAATCCCCCCATTTGGGATAAAAATGGTTCCCGCCCCGAGGATTAGAGGGGATAAACCTGTGAACGATCGGAAGGTAAATACCCGCTTTGGACGGCAGTTCGATTCTGCCCAGTTCCATAAAAGAAGTAGCGTAAAATCAATGGTTTAAGCCATTTGAAAGTTACTTTAAAGTATTAAAAGGGCCCAGAGTTAACTCTGGGCCCTTTTGTTTGGCCTAAATCTGGCTTATAGCTGAGTCTAGATCCCCCTCGCATCCCAGGGCTGTTTCATTCTCAGGAAAATCATGGTTTTGTAGGGGTAGTCCCCCCGTGCCTACCCCGCTACCGACGATCATCGAAGGGGCGTTTCAGGCATCGGGGCAACGATGGGGGTTTACCCCGGAGCGAGAATGAAACAGCCCTGCCTCGCATCCCCATAATTAATTAAAGGGAGTCGGGGGGATCGAGGTTTGAGACACGAGAGTGCATAAATCCAGATTGATTTCTTACTCAAAATCGATCGGGCACTCAACAGTCAACCATCAACCATAAGTTACCCACCCATTAGCTACGCTGCGGGCTCATATAATTATAACTTCACCTTGTCTGTGCGTTCTTGGAGCCTGTCGGGCGATATACTATTAGGCGGTAAAGCATTAAAAATCTTTACAAAGACCCCGATTTCTAAGCCTACTCCTACAAAGGACGGGTGAAAAATTATATGCTGATCGCTCAAAAGCTGGACAAATGAACCCAGGAATTGACTTACAAGGAAGTTTCGTAGAAGCCCTCATGAATTTGGGCTTACCGGCGGACATCGCCCAAGTGCTTTGGCTACCGCTGCCAATGTTGCTGATGATTGTCGCTGCCGTTTTCGGGGTACTCACTAGCGTCTGGCTAGAACGGAAAATTTCCGCCGCCGCTCAACAGCGGGTAGGCCCGGAATTCATCGGCCCTCTGGGAGTTTTAGCACCCGTTGCTGACGGTCTGAAGTTGGTATTCAAAGAAGACATCGTACCGGCCAAAGCTGACGCGCTGCTATTTACCCTAGGCCCGGTAATTGTGGTGATTCCAGTTTTTCTCTCCTACTTAATCGTGCCGTTCGGAGAGCATATGCTGATCGCCGATATGGGGACAGCGATATTTCTGTGGATTGCCCTGTCTAGTATTCAGCCGATCGGCTTGCTGATGTCCGGCTATGCTTCCAACAACAAATACGCCCTCCTCGGAGGACTCAGAGCCGCGGCTCAATCCCTCAGCTACGAAATTCCCCTAGCTTTGGCAGTATTGGCAGTCGTGATGATGTCCAATAGCCTGAGTACGATCGACATCGTACAGCAGCAAGCCGGCTACGGCATTCTTGGTTGGAATATCTGGCGGCAACCAGCAGGTTTCCTGATTTTCTGGATCGCAGCACTAGCAGAATGCGAACGGTTGCCCTTTGACCTCCCGGAAGCAGAAGAAGAATTGGTAGCAGGATATCAGACTGAGTATACAGGCATGAAATTTGCCTTGTACTATATCGCTTCCTACGTTAACCTCGTCCTTTCTTGCCTGCTAGTAGCAGTTTTGTACCTCGGCGGCTGGGAATGCCCGATTCCTGTCGGAGTGCTGACAAATGCCCTGGGATTGAGCGAGACGACTCCTTGGTTACAGGTAATTACTGGCTTGCTGGGCATTACAATGACCATGTTGAAAGCCTACTTTTTCCTATTTCTGGCAGTTCTGCTCCGCTGGACTCTGCCGCGAGTTCGGATCGACCAATTGCTAGATTTGGGATGGAAGTTTTTACTTCCCGTTGCTCTAGTTAATTTGCTATTGACCGCAGCTTTGAAACTTGCCTTTCCCTTTGCTTTTGGCGGTTAATTAATAATAGGTAAAAGGCAATAGCTAAACAAAAATAGCTGTTAACCAATTACCTATTATTAATTATCAATTACCAAAAACTCAAGTACAGAGAGAGAACACCATGCTAAAATTCCTCAATCAAGTAGGCGAATACGCCAAAGAGACTCTTCAAGCTGCTAAGTATATCGGTCAAGGGCTATCTGTTACTTTTGACCACATGAGACGCCGGCCGATTACGGTGCAGTATCCTTACGAGAAACTAATTCCTTCGGAACGTTTCCGGGGTCGAATTCACTTTGAATTTGACAAGTGCATCTCCTGCGAAGTCTGCGTTCGGGTGTGTCCGATCAATTTGCCTGTAGTGGATTGGGAATTTAACAAAGAAACTAAGAAGAAGCAACTCAAGCACTACAGTATCGATTTCGGAGTGTGTATCTTCTGCGGCAACTGCGTAGAATATTGTCCGACTAATTGTTTGTCGATGACAGAAGAGTATGAGTTGGCCACCTACGAACGTCACGAATTGAATTTTGACAACGTGGCCCTCGGACGTTTACCCTACAAGGTTACAGACGATCCGATGGTGACACCGATGCGGGAATTCGCTTATTTGCCGAAAGGTGCGATCGACCCCCATGAAGTTTCCTACACCGATCGCCGCGCCGGTCTGCGTCCAGAGGAAATTATCGAAAAGTAAGGAAGTAGTCATTAGTTAGTATAGCCATCCTAAATCATTTGTGAATTTCTTACTCCCTCCCCTTGATAAGGGGAGGGCTGGGGTGGGGTCAAAAATTTACAACTCCTGCAAGGATTGCTATAGTCATCAGTCATTAGTGAAACAACCAATTATTAATGACTACTAACTAATGAGTAAAAACGAACAATAGAAAACTAATAATTGAGGATAAAAAATTGTGAATCTAGCTGAAGGGGTTCAAATTGTTTCATTTGGCATACTGTCGGTAATGATGATTGCAGGAGCACTAGGAGTAGTGCTGTTCTCCAATATCGTTTACTCAGCATTTTTGTTGTGCGGCGTATTTACCAGCATTGCCGGTTTGTACCTGTTGCTGAATGCCGACTTTGTAGCAGCAGCGCAGGTATTGATTTATGTTGGTGCTGTTAACGTCTTGATTTTGTTTGCCATCATGCTAGTAAACAAGCGAGAAGACTTCCGCACAATTCCCAACGCTTGGGTGCGTCAAGTAGCAACTGCGCTGGTTTGTGCTGGTTTATTTGCGCTTTTGGGTACGATGGTGGTGTCTACTCCTTGGGCTATTGTCGCGACGACAGGAGCACCGGCAGAAAGTTCGATCGTCACAATCGCTAAACATTTCTTCACCGACTTTTTGCTGCCTTTCGAGTTAGCATCAGTGTTTTTGTTGATGGCAATGGTAGGGGCAATTGTGTTGGCGCGCCGTGATTTTTTCCCGGATGAACTGTCAAAGAAGCTATCCGAAACACCTGCTTTGAGTTTGCCGGAAAGACCTCGCGAATTAGTTTCTGCCGGAGATGTGTCTTCGCCAGAATCTAAGTAATATTATGGTGCGCTAAGCGCACCATAGTGTTAGTTTTGTAGTAACTTTAGATTGAGACAAAATCGCAAAATTTATGCAACTGCAACTCCAGTATTTCCTGTTATTAGCCGCCGCTCTTTTCTGTATTGGTATTTACGGTTTGATTACCAGCAGAAATGCAGTGCGCGTGTTGATGTCGATCGAGTTGATGCTGAATGCTGTCAATCTCAATTTGATGGGTTTCTCCAATTATCTCGACCCTGTACAAATTAAGGGCCAAGTATTTACCGTGTTTGTAGTTACGGTAGCGGCGGCTGAGGCTGCCGTAGGTTTGGCAATTGTTTTGGCGATTTATCGCAACCGCAATACCGTAGACATGGAAGAATTTAACTTGCTGAAGTGGTAACTAATCAATAGTCATCAGTCATTAGTCATCAGTCATTAGCGACAAACTAATGCAGATTAAAGACTGATGACTAAAGACTAAGGACTAATAACTAATGACTTCTAGTAATTTCTAGAGTAATTCTGCCACCAAAATCAGGGATGGGTGCAGCAGGTTTCGAGAGTTGTAGTTTAACTTTTTCGACTAACGGTAGTTCTAAAAGCGCTTGAGCAATAGTATCTGCTAGGCGTTCGATTAATAAAAATTTCGACTCTTGGACTAGCTTTTGAATCAGAGTAATTGCGCTGCGGTAATCAAGAGTATGTTGAATATCATCACTTTTTCCAGCTTGCGATAAATCCAGCCATAGAGTAACATCCACTTCAAACCACTGCCCCAAAACTTGCTCTTCCGGCAGATAGCCCGTATATCCGTAACAGCGAATTCCTGTAAGTTGAATAGAATCCATTTTGCAATAAACTAAAAGTGCGTTGTCTATACCACTTTGTATTAAACCAGATAAAGTTCTTTTTATCTTCCGTCTCTTTTTTTGCCCTTTTCTTTCTCCCTCTGCGCTCTTTGCGCCCTCTGCGGTTCAATCACTCTTATTCTATCTTAGATTTTATAACTCTTCTCCTTTCTCCAACTTGTCCAGTAAATCCTCAGCAACTTCATACCATTTCCTCCTAATTTCAGCATCTTCTGGCTTTTCTGTCAAGCTGCGCCCTTGTAATTCTGGATATTTATTGTAATATAATTCATCCACTTTTTGATAGAATATATCTTGATTAATGTTGAGATTTTTGCGTCGTTTACCAATCTTTTCTTGACGAATTATTTCGGCTTCCTCTAAGGATGTATCGGAAGGTTGCTGGCGCGAAGAAAATTTAGGTAAATCCGGCAACTTTGGCAATGTGAAACCAGATTTAACTACACTAAAAGCTAAAATTCCGGGGACCAAAATCACACTTAAACTCCCTAGGGTTTTCCAAGGAATTAACTTGAATGTGGGGTTGTTATTAACAATTTGAGGATTTTGGTGAACAGGGGTATGATTGCTGGTAGCAGTTTGAGTGGTGTTTTTGAAAGGGCGGCCGACAAAGTTCATTGTCACCATTTGGGAAATTATACTGCCAATGTGAGATAGTTTTGGATCTTTCAGTGCTTCGCGGACTGCTTTTGCAGATTGGTAGCGATCGCCCGGTTGTTCTGCTAGCATCTTATCCAACACCGTAGCGAGATTTTGACTGACTGTGACGTGCGATCGCCAATCCCAAGTTTTATTATTGATATCGTACAATTTTTGAGGCTTTTTGCCGCTTAGCAGTACCAAAGCCGTGACGGCTAAAGCGTACAAATCGCTAGCAGCAGACACTTTCCCCAGTCGCATTTGTTCGGCTGGCGAATAACCCTGTTTGCCGATCGTCGTATCCGATTGTCCGTTAAACTGAAGTACGGCATTTGCTGCGATTTGCTTAACCGAACCGAAATCAATTAAAAATGGTAGTTTGTCAGCATCATGCTGAATGATATTATCCGGGGAAATATCGCGGTGAATTAAATTTTTCGAGTGGATGTATTCTAAAACTGGTAAAAGCTGAAATAGCAGTTGAGTAACTTCGGCTTCGCTAAAATTTTTACCTTGCTGCTGGCACGATATCAATAGTTCTTCGTAAGTTTGACCCTTGATATAATCTTGCACTAAAAATAAAGATGGATTCCCGCCCAAATCCGTTCGCAGGAGTTCTCGAAACCTTGGAATTTGCGGGTGTTGGAGGTGGTAAAGCATACTCGCTTCGCGATCGAACAATTCGGCCGCTTTCGGGCTGTGAACCACCGGAGAAAACTCTTTGAGCACGCAATGTTCGTTGTAGCGGTTGATATCTTCGGCGAGATAAGTGCGGCCGAAACCGCCTCGGCCCAATTCGCGGAGGATGCGGTAGCGTTTTTCGAGAGTCGAACCTGGGGTGAGGAGAGATGAGTTAGACATAAACCACGGCAAATTGTTGATTTGGGGAGTCGCCGAGCACAGTATAGCTTATTGTAGCTAAGTTTGTTTGAATGGGATAGAAGGAAGGGCGATCGCCCCAGCAATATCAATCCTCTACTCAATAGCTTTAGCGATCGTTTGATGATGTAGACTCTCCCTCATCATTATCAAAAAAACGACTAAACTAAGCGCTATTTCTGGACTAGCTTTTAACTAGAATTGCTTCTCATCCTGATGTTGTCGTCAAATCGAGGTGAAGTCAACTGGCTGTGCATATTCTACACAATTGTGTCCCATTAGGTGATTCAGCTTTTGGGGAGATGTCTAATGTTTCTGGATCCAATGACAACTTGAGTAATTTGAGTGAATTCTGTCTGCTCTGGAAATAGCGATCGCCTCTAGAGGCAGTTACACATAATATAAACATTTGTCAATGCCTAAGTCCTAGAAGTAAGATACTGGGGAGCGGTCTTTTCTGAGGATTAGCAACAATTCTATACATAAACTTGTCAAAAAATGTATTATTATATGGTTTTAAATATTTAAATATTTTTCAAAGGTAGGAGTCTTCCGTAGATAAGAGGATAGAAGAGTTATAGGACTAGAGTCTTTTGGAGGAATTTTAATGTAATATAATAACAATGACATATATTAGCATCTTCCTTCAACTATAATACATATTGTTGGGCAAAAGAGAGCGTAATATTGATATTAACCAAGTACCTGGACAAATTCTAAAAAAGCCTCAGCCAGTTAGTGGATGACTGCAACTCCGAAAGTTCCGTTAGGTCTGCTCTTGGTTCGAGCTTTTATCCTAAATATTTTTGTGGCTATAGGAATAACGGGGTATGTCTGTCTACTGAATGGACAAATAGCTACCCAATAAATTGTCAAACTCCGCCATGAGGCTAGAATACAGATTAACAATTATCCTCATAGCCCTTTAAAAATTAATCATTATCCATTACTTATTTGATTATGAAAAAATACCTAAACCAGCGCCTCACAGAACCCATAAATTTAATGGCATTGTTGTTGATTTTTATATTTCCTTTTGCTCTGGTAGTTTATCAATTAATTGCTGAAATTGATATTAAAATTGAATTCGCTCAAGAAGAAAAACTCGGCTTGGCTTATAACTATCCTTTGAAAAATTTGCTTGTCGCTGTTATTGAACACCGCACGCAAGTTAATCAATATTTAAATGGGGACAAGTCTTTAGCAACAGCGATCGCCACGGCAACAGAAAAGATCGAGACGGCAATCCAAAACCTCAATGCCGTGGAAAAACAGCTATCGCCCCAATTTAAAACTAGCCCGCAATGGCTAGCGCTCAAAACTTCCATTAATGGCAACTGGCAGCGATTAAAAAAGCAAAAATTAAACTTATCTCCTACCCAAAGCTGGCAAGCACATACAACTGTTGTTAACGATATCCTGGATTTAATTGCACACATCGGAGATGTTTCTAATCTCATTCTCGATCCATCTTTAGACAGTTATTATTTAATGGATACCGTTGTCACGCAGCTACCATTAACGATAGAGAATACGGCTCAAGCTAAAGATATCGGTGCAAAGATAGCAACTCAACAAGCTAAACAAAAAATTGCAGACAGCGATCGAGCCAAACTTTTGATTATTCGGAGTTTAATTGCACCGCCTATCCAAGCAGTGCAAAGAGGCTTGCAAATTTCTGCTAATGCTAATCCGCAAATTCAGCGGCAGCTATCCACTAGCGTGCGCGAAAATTTCAAGGACATCAAAAGATTTATTGACTTACTCGACAAAGATATCATCAATGCCAATACCATCACCTTACAGCCATTCGTATATACAGCTACAGCCACAACTGCCCTAGAGTCCCAATTAAAACTTTACAATACAGCTTTTCCACTTTTAGATCGTTTATTGGAACAGCGACTGAATCAGTTAGTTGGTAGAAAATATCAAATCATCGGGTTTGCACTGCTAGTATTAGCGGTAGTGACTTACATTTTTATAGCTTTTGTCAGCAACCGCAAAAAGCGCCTGCAATTTGAAAAAGAATTACAAGCTGCTGAAGCCAAATATCGCAGCATTTTTAACAATTCAATTAATGGGATTTTCCAAGTTACCCCAGCAGGGGAATATCTTAGCGCTAATCCAGCCTTGGCTGAAATTTATGGTTACAATTCTTCTGACCAATTAATTGGAAAATTAACCAATATTAAACAACAACTTTATGTAGATTCCAACCACCGAGAAGAATTCATAAAAATTATAAGCGATCGCGGCAGTGTTTCCGACTTTGAATCTCAAGTTTATCGCCGCGACGGTAGTATTATTTGGATTTCAGAAAATGCTCGCGCTATGTGTGATGAAAATGGCAATATTCTCTACTACGAAGGTACAGTAGAAGACATTACCGAATACAAACGTGCCGAACAAGAAATTTATGCCGCCAAAGAAGCTGCAGAAAATGCCAACCGCGCCAAAAGCGAGTTTCTGGCTAACATGAGTCACGAACTGCGAACCCCACTCAACGGTATCTTAGGCTACGCCCAAATCCTCAAGCGTTCTGTAAAACTAGGAGAACACGAACAAAATAGCATTGAAATTATCTACCAGTGCGGTTCTCACCTGCTAACTTTAATTAACGATATTCTCGATTTGTCTAAAATAGAAGCTCAGAAAATGGAACTCTACCCTACAGAATTTCATTTTCCCGCTTTTCTGCAGGCCGTTGCCGAAATTTGTCGCATTCGCGCCGAACAAAAAAGTCTCAAATTTAGCTACCAACCCGATCCCGATTTACCCATTGCCATTCACGCCGACGAAAAACGCTTGCGACAAGCATTAATTAACCTTATTGGTAACGCCATCAAATTTACCAAAATAGGAGACATAAGTTTTAGTGTCAGTTTAATTGAAAAAAATATTAATTTTTCCCATCAAACTAGCTGTAAAATTCGCTTCAGTGTCAAAGATACAGGAGTAGGAATTAAACCCGAAGAAATCGCCAAAATATTTTTACCTTTTGAACAAGTTGGATCTCGCAAAAATCAAGCAGAAGGAACGGGATTAGGACTGGCAATCACTCAAAAAATTATTCAATTAATGGGTAGTACCATTCAAGTCACCAGTCAATTACAAATGGGCAGTATTTTTGGGTTTGATTTAGATTTATTAGAAGCCACAGAGTGGGTTAATACAAGTTCTCAAACTGACAAAGGTAAAATTATTGGATTTAAAGGAAATCCCCAAAAACTTCTCGTAATTGACGATCGTTGGGAAAATCGCTCGGTCATTGTTAATTTACTGACTCCTCTAGGATTTGAAGTAATAGAAGCGACTAACGGTAAACAAGGATTGAACATAGCAACTCAGGCTAAACCAGATTTAGTAATTACAGATTTAGTTATGCCAGAAATGGATGGATTTCAATTGATGGAATACTGGAAAACAAGCTTAGAATTAAAAGATATTAAAATAATTGTTTCTTCGGCAAGTGTTTTTGAAACAGACCAAAATCAAAGCTTACAAGCTGGAGCCGTTGATTTTTTAGCCAAGCCAGTTCAAGCTGAAGAACTTTTAGAAAAGTTAGAACTTCATTTACAACTAGAGTGGATTTATGAAGCTGCATCATTGATGCCTTCAGGAAAGAAATCCCATTACGATAAAATTGTTCCTCCTCCTCCAGAAGCATTAGATAAACTGTTTAATTTGGCTTTGCGAGGTAATTTGAAAGAGATTATAAAACAGACAAAAACTCTTGAAGAAACTGATCCAAAATATATGTCATTTGCGTCAAAATTGCGGCAGTTAGCTAAAGAGTTTCAAGAGAAAAAAATCTTGGAAATGCTCACTCAATACAAGGAAATAAATTTATGAACAATTTAAATTCTTACTCAAATACAATTTTGGTAGTGGATGATGTCCCTGCTAATTTAGGAATCTTAGCGGATTTCCTCACTGAAGCTAGTTTTGAGGTTTTGGTCGCTCAAGATGGAGAAAGTGCTATTCAAAAAATAAATTATGTGATTCCCGACCTAATTTTATTAGATATAATGATGCCCGGAATAGACGGATTTGAAACTTATACACGCTTGAAAGAAAACCCATTATGGAGTCAAATTCCTGTAATTTTTATTACGGCTCTTTCTGAAACAGATAATGTTGTCAGAGGTTTATCTTTAGGAGCCGTAGATTATATTATTAAACCTTTTCAAAAAGAAGAGGTTTTAGCGAGAATTAAAACACATTTAGATTTGCGGCATTTAACTAAAACTATTGAAGTTAAAAATCAGCATTTATTGCAAGAAATTGCGGAACACGCCAAGGCTCGTGCAGACTTAAAACAGCTAAATCAAGAACTGGAAATACGAGTCAAAGAACGAACAGCAGAACTGTCTCAAACGCTGGAAGACTTATACAGAAGTCAAGCTCAATTAGAGCATAATGCCTTTTATGACTCCTTAACAGGTTTGCCAAATAGAGACTGGTTGATTAAGCGATTGCAGGAGCTAATTGCAGCAAATTCAAGTTATTCAGTTTTGTTTATTGACTTAGATCGCTTTAAAATTATTAATGATAGCCTGGGGCATTTAGCAGGAGATGAGCTACTAAAGTGTGTAGCAAATCGGATGCAAGGATGTTTAAAATCTTCCCAAACTGCAACGCGCATGGGTGGGGATGAATTTGTGATTTTAGTAGAAATAGAAACAGGGATTACAGTTGCTCAAGAACTATTAGAACAGTTCAAGTTACCATTTAAGTTTAATGACTACGAAGCCAGCGTAGAAGCGAGTATTGGTATAACTTCTAGTGCAATGAATTATCAACAACCGATGGATATCCTTAGAGATGTGGATATTGCGATGTATCGAGCCAAAAAGCAGGGAAGTGGTAACTATCAGGTTTTCGATCCGCAGATGCAAGCGGATGCGATCGCACGCCTCGAGCTGGAGCAAGACTTGCGAAAAGCGATCTCTCAACAAGAATTTTGCTTGTACTATCAACCTATTGTTTCCCTCATTACTGAAGAAATTAAAGGTTTTGAAGCTTTAATCCGCTGGAATCAGCCCAAAGGCATGATTTCACCCGATCAATTTATCCCTGTTGCTGAAGAAACAGGATTAATTAATCCTTTAGGTTGGTGGATTTTACGGGAAGCTTGCAACCAGTTAAGACGTTGGCAAGAGGAATTGCCTGACCTGCCTTTGAAACTGAACGTTAACTTTTCTCCTATTCAATTCCAGCAAGTTAATTGCTTAGAACAAATTGCAGAAATTTTACAACAAACTGGGATAAATAAAAACACTTTAAATATAGAAATTACTGAAAGTTGTCTATTAAAAACAACAAATTTTAATTTTGAATTTTTAAAAGCTATGGGTGTTGGTATATGTATCGATGATTTTTGTACTGGCTACTCTTCATTAAGTTTACTCAAAGAGTTGCCAATTGATACTTTAAAAATTGATCGTTCCTTTTTGCAAAACTTGGCTCGAAATCCCAACGATACAAGTTTAATTCAAACAATTATATTATTAGGTAGGAATTTAAATATGGAAATTGTTGCTGAAGGATTGGAAACTCAAGAACAAATACAAATTCTTCGAGAACTAGGATGTATTTTTGGACAAGGTTACTTTTTTTCTCGCCCCTTAGATAGTCATAACGCCACGCGGTTTATAGGCTTATAATTGAAATAATCTTGTGTTATTTTCAATCATCAATTTGATTTTTGTTATCTGCTTTGTAATCGTTAATTAATAACCGTAATTGTTTTTCCTGAAAGCTTGCAGCCAATTCACCTACCCGTTCGGCAAAGGGAATATATTTTGCATCCAATTTTTTTAACTGTTCAACCTGTTGAGTCACTGCTTTTAAATTACCTCTCATAACCAAATCGTATAAAATGACCAGTTCTTCATCTGGTGGAGGGACTAACAAAGAAGCTGAATCCGATCGCACGAATTGATTGACATTTTGATTGAGGTGAGATGACTCTTGATATACCCAAGATATCCCTAAATGCTTTTGTAGCAATACAAATAACTCAGCCGCCTGTACGGGTTTGGGTAAAAAAGCATTTGCGCCCATATCTAAACTCTTATGCTGGTCAGCTTCAAACACGCTAGCAGAAGAAACGATAATGACTAAATCTTTAAACTTAGGTTGAGAGCGGAGACGGCTTACTAACTCGAAACCATCCATTCCTGGCATTACTAAATCAGTAATAATAGCATTAAAATGGCCACAATCGACTTGTTTTAAAGCTTCTTTGGCATTCGTAGCTTCTAGCACTTCAAAGCCAATAGGTGCTAACAAATTAACGAGCACAGATCGATTTTCCCACTGATCGTCAACTGCGAGAATTTTCAGTTTAGTTCCTTGATAGCCAGCGATCGCAGCTTGTAGCTGAATTGCCGATTCCCATTTACTAGCAGAAGGTAAATCTAAATCAAACCAAAATTGGCTGCCAGCATTTAACTGACTGTTAACTTGAATACTGCCACCCATCATTTCGATGATTTTTAAAGTAATTGCTAATCCCAAACCCGTTCCTTCTGACATCTTATCGGTATTGCCTACCTGTTCAAAAGGTTGAAAAATTTTCTGCATTTTCTCTTCGCCAATCCCCACTCCAGTATCTTCAATTTGAAAGCGGATAGAGTTGATGGCATTTAATTCATTAGCGTTAGTTTCTAAGGGTACTGATTTTACAAGTTGAACTTTGAAGGTAACGCCCCCTCGATCGGTAAATTTTACAGCATTACCTAAGAGATTAATTAAAATCTGCCTTAAGCGTTTTTCATCCCCTTGCACGTTGGTGGGTAAGGAAGAGTCAAATTGACAAATAAAACTGATGGCTTTTTGTTCCGATCTGAGGCGAAAGATTTGGCTGACATCTTCTAAAAATGCCCAAAAATGAAATTGCGTCGGGTAAAGTTCTATTCTCCTAGCTTCGATTTTAGAAAAGTCGAGGATGTCGTTAATTAAAGTGAGCAAATGAGAGCCACATTGATAAATAATTTTTAGACTATTTACCTCTTGATTGTCTAAGTTTTTTGAACGCATGAGGATTTGAGCATAGCCTAAAATCCCGTTGAGGGGTGTGCGAAGTTCGTGGCTCATGTTTGCCAAAAATTCGCTTTTGGCTTTGTTCGCAGCGTCGGCAGCTTCCTTGGCTATTTGCAATTCTATTTCTGCTTGTTTGCGATCGGTAAGATCGGTGTGAGAGCCGACTAAACGTAGGGGTTTGCCTTCGGCATCCCGCTCGACAACTCGACCTCGCGATAGTATCCACCTGTAGCTACCGTTTTTGTGCCGCATCCGAAATTCCCAACTATAAGGTTCGTTACTTCCTCTTTTTAAATACTGTCCTAAAGAGTCTAATATCGGGTGTAAATCATCGGAGTGAATCAGTTCTTCCCAAGAACTAAACTCGTTAGAAATTTCGCTGTCTTGATAGCCTAGCATGGCTTTCCATTGGGGTGAAAAATAGATGGCGTTTGTTTGGACTTGCCAGTCCCAGATGCCTTCATTAACGCTTTCTAGGGTTAATTGATACCTTTCTTCGCTTTGCCGGAGCGTCTCTTGTATCTGTTGGCGATCGCCCATTTCTTGCTCTAATGCTTGAGTTCTTTCTGCGACTTTTTGTTCTAAGGAGTGCGAATAATCTTCTAATTGTGCGTAGGACTGCTTGAGTTGCTGGCTCATTAAATTGAAAGAAGTCGCTAAAGCGCTGATTTCTTTAACGGAGGAGGCCGTTACTTTTTGCTCGAAGTCACCGCCAGCGATCGCGCTTGTGGCTTTACCCAAACGCCGAATCGGTCGGGCTATCCATTCAGAAGTCACAATTCCCAAAACAGTTGCCCAAAATAGTGCCAAAAGACATAATAAAATCGTCGTATGTCTACTCCTGTTAATTTGTTCCATAAAATCATTTTCTGGAACCGCAATTACAATTAACCAATCTATACCTTTACCATCTTGAAAAGGAACAACTTGTACGAATTGTTTTTGTCCTTCTACTAAAAATTCTAACTGCTGAGAAGTTTTAATTTCATTGAGATTGTTAAATCGCTCTGTTAAATATTTTGCAGTAGCTTTGGTTAAAATATCTTTGCTGTCATTGGCTGCAAATCTTTGCCTATTCTGGTATGGTTTTTCTGATGTGGAAGTTGCCACTAGCATGCCGCTTCGCTCGATAATAAAAGTTTGTCCTGTTTTTCCAACTTTTAGAGTTTGCAAAAAATTCCCAATTAGGGATAAACGTAGAGTAGTTAACAAGACACCAGTCGCTTTTCCATTTTTATCAAAAACTGGTTGCCCTGCTGTCATTATAGGGGTGATAATAAGTTCACCAAAATGTATTTTAGTCCAGGTAGGTTTGCCAGCTTCCATGCTTTCTTTGTAAGCTGTAATTCTTCGGGGATCGAAATTTTTAACCACTTTGATTAATTTTATTCTTTCTCCTTGACTACCAGCCAAATACATAAATACTTGGTTCGGCGTGGTTGGACTTGTTGCTTGAAGGACGAGCTTTTTTTCATCATTACTAATAATAGATACACCTTTCCCTTTTTCATTGATAATTGTCAGACCATTTACGCTATTAAATCTATTTTTTTGTCGCCAAATATGACGCTCCCACGCTCTCATATCTTCCATGCTCAATTGGCCCAAACTAACAGCATCAGCATTAATTTGATTAACTAAATGGGGAGCAGCAAGATAGGTCTGCAAATTCTGCTCAATTCTCGTGGCAATTTCACGGCGCAACTGTGCCGCTACATCATTCACAGCTTTCTGTCCATTTTGTAACGAAAAATATCCGGTTAACCCTACGGCTGTAAAGATTTGTAAAATAAAAGGAACAATTAAGACATGGCGTAGCGGCATTTTTCGGAATTTAGCAACATTTGTACACATAACTTTTTAGTAGGAATAATGTATTTGTCTATACTATAGAGCCATAGAATATTCACTAGACGTAGGACTCTTCTGTAGATAAAGGGATAGGAAAGCAATAAGACTATAGTGCGTTACAAAAACTTTACGTTAAAATAAAAAAGATTACATTGGTTAGCATCCTCGTTGAACTATAATATGATGATACACCAATGGGAGAAGGTTAATTTTTTCCCGACCCCTAGATAGTCATAACGTCATGCAGCTTATAATTGAAAAATCATGCTGCCGATTGGCTCTGCAAACTGGCAGATTAGATAGTCAGGACGCCACGCGGCCTATAATTAAACACCAAGGAGAAGGCTAAACCTTTATGAATAATTTATCTTTCTCAAAAAACACCCTCTTAATTGTAGATGATAATCCTACAAACTTAGGTGTTATATTTAACGTTTTAGATGAAGCAGGATTAGAAGTTTTAGTAGCTCAAGATGGAGAAAGTGCGCTGCAAAAAATAGAATATGTCACTCCAGATTTAATTTTATTAGATATAATGATGCCGGGAATTGACGGATTTGAAACGTGTTCTCGACTGAAAAGTAACCCGTCAACTTCAGGAATCCCGATCATTTTTATGACGGCTCTTGGCAACACCGATCAAAAAGTCAAAGGTTTGAGTCTTGGGGCTGTAGATTATATCACTAAACCCTTTCAAAAAGAAGAAGTATTAGCTCGAATTCAAGTTCATTTAGAGTTGCGAAATTTGACCAAAGATCTGGCAAGCAAAAATCAATTGCTCCAAGAAAAAATTGAAGAAAAAACTACTTTAGAAAAAACTTTACAACAATTGAATCAAGAATTAGAAAAACGAGTTGAAGACCGAACCTCTGAACTAAAACAAGCTCTACAGACTATACAACAAGCTCAACTCCAATTAATCCAAAGCGAAAAAATGTCTACCCTCGGTCAATTAGTGGCTGGAGTGGCTCATGAAATTAATAATCCAGTAGGCTTTATCAAGGGAAACCTGACTCATGCTGAAACTTATATTCAAGATTTATTAGAAATTGTTCATCTTTATCAGCAACAGTTTCCCTCTCCAGGTGCAGCGATTGCAACTCGTGCCGAAGAAGTGGATTTAGAGTATCTCATACAAGACTTACCCGAGCTTATTTCATCCATGAAAGTGGGCGTAGAACGGATTCGTCAAATTAGTGTATCTTTAAGAACTTTTTCCCGCGCTGATAGTACATCAAAAGTAGAAGCTAACCTGCATGAAGGGATTGACAGTGCATTACTAATTCTACAACATCGATTAAAAGCAAATGATACACGTCCGAAAATAGAAGTCGTTAAACGATATGGAAATTTACCTCTAGTACCGTGCTACCCCGGACAGATAAATCAGGTATTTATTAACATTATTGCTAATGCCATTGATGCTTTAGAAGATTCTCTTCAGAAGCAAAGCTTGGCAGAAATTAAAGTAAATCCAAGACAAATTACGATTTGCACTGAAGTTGACCCCCACCGAAATCTCGCCATTATTCACATTAAAGATAACGGTTTGGGAATGCCGGAAGAGGTATGCACTAAAATATTTGATTATCTATTTACAACCAAGCCAGCAGAAAAAGGTACGGGACTGGGTTTATCGATTAGCCATCAGATTGTTGTAGAAAAACATTGTGGTCAACTGAGTTGCTTTTCAGAACAGGGTGTTGGGACAGAGTTCATTATTGAAATTCCTTTAGCCTAAAGGGAAAGCCTAGGAATTAACGAATTTATTGGAGACTAAACTGACAGAGCAGGGAACGTCTCTACTCGGTCATTCGATTTTAGATTTTAGATTTTAGATTGTGGATTGACCCCACGGATAAATTCGGGGGCTTGAGGATTTTAGATTTTAGATTTTGGATTGACTCCACGGATAAATCACGTGGCGGGTACCATCAAGAAATTCTTGGTCAATGAGACCATTCATTTAGACGCGCTATCTAGCGGTTCAAAGCAGGATTTATCAACGCCCTTGGAGAAATGATGATTTTCATCCCCGCAGTTCCCCCAGCCAATCAATAAAAATTAAGAGAAGCCGCTAGGACTTACACATTGACAAAATGTTTATATTTTGTATAACTGCCCCTAGAGGCGATCGCTATTTCCAGAGCCGACAGAATTAAGTAAAATTACTCAAGTTGTCATTGGGAGCAGAAACATTAGACATCTCCCCAAAAGCTGAATCACCTACTGGGAGACAATTGTGCAGAATATACACAGCCAGTTGACTTAACCTCGATTTTACAAATCCCGATGAGTAAACTCCTTCGCATCCTTCCCTACATAACTCGCGGCAATATGGCCATCTCCAACAACTCGATACTTATAGGTAATCAACCCTTCTAAACCAACAGGCCCGCGAGGTGGCATTTGCTGCGTACTAATCCCCACTTCTGCACCGAAGCCGTAGCGGAAACCGTCGGCAAATCGAGTTGAACAATTGTGATAAACTCCGGCCGCATCTACTCCATTTAAAAATGTTTCGGCGGTTTCGCTGTCTTCGGTAACAATGACATCGGTGTGTCTGGAACCGTATGTATTGATATGGTTAATTGCCTCTTCCACAGAATCTACTATTTTGATTGACAAAATTAAATCGCTGTATTCTGTAGACCAATCTGTTTCTGCTGCTTCGGCAATATTTTTAAGGATAGCGCGAGTTTTTTCGTCTCCCCGCAGTTCGACTTTTTTCTGCTGCAAAGCTTCGGCAACAGTGGGCAGGAATTTGGGGGCGATCGCACTGTGAACTAACAAGGTTTCAATGGCATTGCAGGCGGCTGGATACTGAGTTTTTGCATCGACAGAAATCTCTACTGCTTTCTGAATATCCGCCGCTGTGTCTGCGTACAAATGACAAATTCCGTCGGCGTGTCCTAACACGGGAATCCGCGTGTTTGCCTGCACGAACCGCACGAAGGAATTAGAACCTCTGGGAATAATTAAATCTACATATTCATCCATTTTCAGCAGTTCGATTGTTTCTTCCCGCGTGGTAAGCAATTGCACGACTTCTGGATTAACCGCAGTTTCTGCTAATGCTTGATGTATCACTTTTGTCAATATTTCGCAGGAACGGACTGCTTCTTTGCCGCCTTTGAGAATGACGCCGTTTCCTGATTTGATTGCCAAGGATACTATCTGAATTAACGCCTCTGGGCGCGCTTCAAAAATAATGCCTAAAACGCCCAAAGGACAGGTGATGCGCTTCAGAATTAATCCTCTATCCAATTCACGGTGAATTTGCACGACACCGATAGGATCTGGGAGTTTCGCAACGTCGCGCACGCCTGCGATCGCACTTTTCAACTTGCTCTCATCCAACTTTAGGCGATCGTACAGCGGTTTCGCAATTCCATCCGCCTCAGCCGCCTTGCCGTCAGCCGCGTTCGCCGCCACAATATCCGGCGCAGCAGCTTCTAAAGCTTTCGCAATAGCCTCAATAGCTTGATTTTTGGCATCAGCGGACAAAACTGCCAACTTTCTAGCAGATACGCGCGTTTTTTGGGCAATTTCAATAATAGACATGGCAGTAACTTTTAAATAGTTTTGATTGTTGGGTTTTGAATTTTGAGTGTGGAATTGAATCCGCACAAATAAATTTCGGGGCGGTTTTCAGTCTTAACAATTTTAGAGGAAATTCTATATTTTTGTTGAGACCCCTGACAGCAATCCACATTAACAGGTTAAAACAGTGAAGTATAGATAAAATCCCACGGTCATTTCCATTTGTCAATAACCTTTGGAGATTATTATGTCATCTCATGCCCCTTTACGCAAGGCAGGGCGAGCCGCCAAAGCAGGCGTTAAACTGATACAGAAAACTGGCGGAAATCTCGTTTTAGCTTCCGGCATCACCCTCAGCCTGCTGTTTGGTATGGTGTTAGCGCTATCTTTAGCCTCAGTTTTGATTCTCAGCAGTCCCGATCCAGTTACCGGATTGGCGATCGCACTTCCGATTACCCTGATTTTTAACATCGCTGCTTTTTTCCTATCGCCTTACTTGATGGACTTAAGCCAAAATTGGCTATACCATACTCGCTGGGTTTCCCTAGCAGAAATTGAAAGCCTAAGTCCCGAAACAGCGAAAGTTATTCAGAAGGTTTGCAAGCAGAAAAAACTCTCTTCTCCGCGTTTAGGAATTATCGACGACCAAAACCCTACTGCTTTTACTTACGGTTCATTTCCCAACAGCGCTCGCTTAGTCGTCAGTCAAGGTCTTTTTACCTATTTAGACGACGAAGAAATTGCCACTGTTTACGCCCACGAACTCGGTCACATCGTCCACTGGGACTTTGCAGTAATGACTTTAGCTTCGACTTTGGTGCAGATTACTTATTTAATTTACACTACAACTCAAAGAATGGGTCGAAGTGGTGGTGAAAAAGCTAAAGATGCGGCCGGTACTGTAGCTGCTGTTGCTTATTTATTTTACATCGCCGGCACTTATTTATTGCTGTATTTGTCGCGGACGCGAGAATATTTTGCCGACCATTTTGCCGCCGAAACAACCGGAAATCCCAATGCTTTGTCTCGCGCTTTGGTAAAAATTGCTTACGGTATTTTGGAAGAAGGACAAAGGGCAAAAGAACCCAGCATTTTGTTAGAAGGAACTCGCGCTTTAGGCATTTACGATGCCAAAGCTGCCACATCTACTGGCACTGCTTACAGGATTTCTTCGGAACCAGCAAAGATTGGGCGAGTGTTTTTGTGGGATATGTTTAATCCGTGGGGTTGGTGGATGGAGTTAAACTCTACTCACCCGCTTACTGGTAAACGAGTTCGCGCTTTGAGCACTTATGCCGAACAATTAGGCTTGGATGTTGAGTTTGACATGGGCCGAATTGTCGGCGAAGGCAACGATTTGAGCAAGCGGAGATTGTACGGCAATTTTGTGTTCGATTTGCTGCTGTACAGTGCAGAAACTATGGGCTTAGCGGTGGGTTTTGCGATCGGCATTTCCCTGTATGCTGTAAACCCGATGATGATGGTTGCTTGTCCTTTAATCGGTTTGGGTACGGGAATTTTGCTCAAGACTCTGGTGATGTTCCCGAATTACCAACAAGCAGAACATTTGGATGTTTTAACCTTAATGTCTGACCCTTACGCAAGCCCTTTACGGGGTAAGCCGACGCAACTACAAGGCGAATTAATTGGTCGCGGCGATGCGGGTTATGCCTTCGGTTCAGATTTGAAATTGCAAGACAGAACGGGAATGATTTATCTGCGCTATGCTTCTCGTTTTGGGCCAATTGGTAATTTTATGTTTGGCATGAAACGAGTTGAAAGTTTGATTGGGATGGATGTTAGGACTTTGGGTTGGTTCCGCCGGGGTGTTGCACCTTGGATGGATTTGATTCAGCTTGAAAGCGATAGCGGTACGACGGTTAAGAGTTATCACCGCTTTTGGTCTTTTGTGATGGGTATCGGTGCGATCGTTCTTGGTATTGCGGCGCTATTTGTTTCATTTCCAGCTTAACAGTTGACAGGTAAAACCTTTTAAGTTAAATATAATTAAGCTCGCATTTTAGAGCTTATTTTTTTTGTTCCATACGGCAATACTCCGGACAGTTTTTGAGATCGAGGCTGAAACCCACATTCTACCGTTAGCATTTGACCTCACTGAGAAGGCTGAAACCCTCATTCTGCCGTTAGTGATTGAAAACTGTCCGGACTATTGATACGGTACTATTAAATTTAATATCGCTCTCAATCATCTTTTTTGCTGGCCAAAAGAGTGAGTTTACGAACCGCTTTAGATTTGTTAGCTAAGGATCGCGATAGCGCTCTGGGAGAAAAGAAAGAAGAAAGGAAGAAGTAAAGAAGGAGATAGGTGATCTTATGGCTGGAAGGAAATAATTCATTTATGAGCAAACATGACAATCAAAATTGCTACAATTAGTTTGTTGTTGATGGTGTTAACTTTAACAGTCAGCAGTCCTAGCGAAAAAGTTAGCGGAAACTTAACAAAAATGACCGCCCCGACGAAAAACCAGGAAAAAAAAAATACCATGCAACGTATTCTCTATGACAGTGCAAAATTAGAAAAACTAGCTGGCGATTTCCAATTTATAGAAGGCCCGATTTGGCATCCAGACGGCTTTTTGCTGTTCAGCGATATTCCCGCCAATATTATCTATAAATTCGCCTCAAATCAGCAAGTTGAGGTATTTCGCCGCCCTTCGGGAAAAGCCAACGGGAATACTTTAGACAAAGAAAACCGCCTACTTACTGGCGAACACGAAAATCGCCGCGTATCCCGCACAGAAAAAGACGGCCAAGTTATCACCTTGGCGGATAGATACGAGGGCAAGCGGCTCAACAGCCCGAACGATTTGGTGGTTAAATCTGATGGCAGCATTTATTTTACCGATCCATCCTACGGTGTTAGTAAAGATCAGGAAGAATTGGGCTTTTACGGTGTTTACAGGCTGGCACCAGACGGAAAATTAACTCTGCTGGTTAAGGATTTGGTGCTACCCAATGGCATCGCCTTTTCACCAGATGAGCAAAAACTTTATGTCAACAATTCGGAAGCGGGATACATTGCTGTTTTCGATGTCAAACCGGACGGAACTGTTACCAACCAGCAGCTTTTTGCGGAGTTAAAAGATGCTAGTCAAGGCGGAGTTCCCGACGGTTTGAAAGTTGATGTAGAGGGGAATGTTTACAGCACCGGGCCGGGGGGAGTGTGGATTTTTTCGCCGGATGGCAAGCTTTTGGGGAAGATTTCTGTGCCTGAGACGGCGACTAATTTGGCTTGGGGAGAAAGCGATCGCAAAACGCTTTATATTACGGGAAGTACAAGTCTGTATCGGATTCGGCTTAAAATTGCGGGCGTGCAGCCTGGAAAATAATCTAAAATCGGACGGAGTTGAAAGTAAAGCGGTTTTTATTAGGGGTAATTGACCGGGCATGATATAATCTTAGGTTTGAGAATCAGTCCTTCCCGATTCTTTAATCTCAAATCTCCAATCTCACATGGTATTAATAGCTCAGTTGCACAAACTTCTAACTGCTACAGTCGATCGCAAATCCCGATCGCACACAATATTTTGGTTAACTCTGAGCCTGACATTTGCCGCCCTCTATGCTATTTTAGGCTTGAAGCAAGCCTTTAGCGGTGAGTATATCGTGCAAGACGATGCGAGGCAGCACGTTTTCTGGATGATGCGATTTGTCGATCCTGAATTATTCCCCAACGATTTCATTGTTAATTACTTTCAATCTGTCGCCCCCGCAGGATACAGCACCCTCTACAAATTAGCCGCAACAGTTGGTATTCACCCGCTATTTCTTCACAAAATATTGCCGCTATTTCTCGGCTTAATCTCGACTTATTACTGTTTTGGGCTTTGCCTAGAAATGCTGCCAGTGCCGATGACTGGGTTTATTGCATCTTTGCTGTTAAATCAGCATATGTGGATGACTGATGATTTGGCTTCCACAACGCCAAGAGCTTTTATATATCCGATATTTCTGGCTTTTTTATATTATTTGTCGCGCAGTTCGTTGCTGCCTTGTTTGGGGGCGATCGCGCTAATCGGACTATTCTATCCTCCTTACGCCTTGGTTGCTGCCGGAATTTTAGTTTTGCGCCTGCTATGCTGGAAAAACGGCGGTTTGTGCTTGTCGGGCGATCGAACTAATTACCTATTTTGCACTACAGGTTTGGGATTAATATTTTTAGTAATGCTGCCCTATGCTTTAGATAACTCTGAATTTGGCCCAACTTATACCGCAGCAGAAGCGAAGCAAATGGCAGAATTTGCACCAGGTGGCAGAAATGCTTTTTTTCGCCCAAATCCCAAAGATTATTGGTTGACAGGGCGGGGTAGCGGGATGTTTCCCAAGTCGCTGTTTACGCCTGTAACTCACTGTGTCTCGCTGTTATTTCCGCTGCTGCTATTTTTGCGATCGGCTTTTCCCTTAGCAAATCAGATTCAAAGCAAGATCTGGCTTTTGCTTCAGCTATTTCTAGCATCCTCGGCGATGTTTTTGGCGGCTCACGCTACCATTTTCAAGCTATATCAACCCGGTCGCTATACAGCCTATAGCTTGCGATTTATTGTTTTTTTAATAACTGCGATCGCCCTAACTTTAATTATTGATGGAGTCGGTCATTGGGCATCAAAAACCGCAACAACCTTTGATGTGAAAAACTTAGTTGCACTAATTACGACAGCGATTATCGCTGTCGCCGTTGTCCTTTATCCCTGCTTGGTCGAAAAATTTCCCACAGTCGGGTATGTAGAAGGTAAAATGCCGGCTTTGTACAAATTTTTTGAGCAACAACCTAAAGATATCCTGATTGCTTCGATCGCAACCGACACGGATCATTTGCCAACATTCAGTCAGCGTTCGGTTCTGGTGGCAAAAGAATATGCAGTGCCGTATCAGAAAGGCTACTACAGCAAATATCGGCAGCGACTTAACGATTTAATTCGCGCTCAATACACTCCCGATAAAGTAGTATTGCAAAGTTTTATTAATCAATATGGAGTTGATTTTTGGATGCTCGATCGCAATGCTTTCACTCTTGAGTATATAAAGGATAATGGCTGGCTAAATCAATTTGATTCTACACCGGAGGCGACGTTTTCTCTTGAACAAGGGAAAATTCCCGCCTTAGCTTCAGCAATCACAACCTGTGCTGTTTTTCAGAATGGAATTGTCGTGGTTTTGGATGCGTCTTGTATTGTGAAATAAACTGGAGTTAGGACGGCTCACACCCCGAAACAAATGCCATACCATCCCCGGACTGAGAACGAGAAAAAAATCGACTTTATTGACTAAAACTCTTGGTTTTTAGGTTGAACCGGAGGCAAGAAACCCGGTTTCTGACCCAAGAATTAATAGTTTAGCGATTTGTAGGGGCAATTCCCTTGCGGTTGCCACTCCTGATGGGTAATGTTGCAGATATCGTGCAATTAAATAATCTCCGCAATCACAGGTGAATATAGATCCGGGGTCAAGTTCACAGACAATGAAAATTGCACAAAAGCTCGATCGCCAATTATCTCTTTAACAAAAACATGGCAACACTTTACGTCAACCCGCAAATAGGCAGTGATTCCGCAGCCGGCACCCAATCGGCTCCATTCAAAACTATAGCCCGTGCAATCATCGCCCGCGCTGCATCGGGAAGTGTAATTCAGCTAGCGCCGGGAATTTACAGCGCTGCTAGTGGCGAAAAATTTCCCTTGGAAATTCCATCGGGAGTAAAACTTATTGGCAATGAAGCTAACAAAGGTAGAGGCATTCTGATTCAAGGCAGTGGCAAATTTGTCAGTCCCACCGCTGCAAACCAAAATATCACGATACTGCTAGCCACTAATTCGGAATTGCGCGGAGTAACTGTCACCAATCTCGATAGTCGTGGCACGGGAGTCTGGATTGAGTCAACTTCTCCGACCGTAGCTAACTGCACTTTCACTCAATGCAAGCGCGAAGGCATTTTTGCCACGGGAATCGCTAATCCTGCGATTCTCGACAATGTATTTGTGGCAAACTCTGCGGCTGGGGTGATGATGGCGGGAACTGCTAAGGGAGTAATACGGCGCAATATTTTTCAAAAGATGGATTTTGGCATTTCTCTGGAAGCTAAGTCGGCTCCTTTGATTGCTGATAACCAAATTTTGGAAAATCGCTCCGGTATAGTTTTAGCGGGGGAATCTCAGCCGATTTTACGCAATAATCGCATCGAAAAAAATACGGAAGACGGTTTGACTGCGGTGGGGAAGTCGCTGCCAGATATGGGTAATGCTCAAGATTTAGGCGGCAATATCTTTCAGAATAACGGCGAATTTGACTTGCAAAATGCAACTGGGGTTAAGATTTCTGCGGTGGGAAATCAGCTCAATTCTTCGCGGGTGAAAGGTTTATTTGATTTGGGCAATGTGACGCCAACTCCGACTCCTGGCAAGCTACAGTTTAGCGACATCAGCACGCATTGGGCTAAGGATTTTATCGATCGCTTGGCAAAGATGAATATTGTTAGCGGGTTTCCCAATGGCACTTTTCAACCTTACGAGATTGTAACTAGAGCTCAGTATGCGGCTATGTTGGCGAAGGCGTTTGAATTGGTGCCGCGCCGTGATGCGACGGTTTTTAAGGATGTGGCGGCGGATTTTTGGGCCAAGGGAGCGATCGACCAAGCTAATCGAGCTGGCTTTTTGGCTGGATATCCAGACAGCACTTTTCGCCCGGAGCAGAATTTGACTAGAGTTCAGGCGATCGTATCTTTGGTAAACGGCTTGCAGTTGGGCGGCGGCAACCCCAATTCTTTGAGCGTTTATGTCGATCGAGCTCAGATTCCCAGTTTTGCCACCGACGAGATAGCAACCGCCACAGAGCGTAAAATCGTGGTCAACTATCCCGCGCGCGAAAAGCTTTCCCCCGCCCACGACATCACCCGTGGCGAGATATCCGCCCTCATCTACCAAACTCTGGTAGCCACAAAGCGGGCCGAGCCAATTAACTCTCCCTACATCGTCTAAGGGAATTGGGAGACAAGGGAGAGGATAACTTCGGGTACAAAGAACTCACATCTTGCACCATTCTCGCTGAACAGGCTTTCCGGCCTGTTCCACAAAGAGTAGATTAACCTGAGTTCGGGTTAAGCAGAAGAGAGAAAAAAGGCATCGATATTGAGAGAAGGCTTTTTAGGATGAAGGCAATAGGCAATCAATCCACAGACCAAGTTGACTAAGAAATTGACCGGACTGCGACGGGTGAGAATGCTCAATCTGAGAGAAGTTTTTTAGTTGGTCGATAATCCTCTCAATGATGGAGCGTTTGCGCGTTAGTAGCTTATCCATCAGTGGCATCAGCTTATTTTTCATATTGCACTTTGGCTGTGTAATCAGTTGAATCCCAATCTGGGTTCAAAAACTTGGCAGAAATCATCGACAGCGCAAAATAGTTCTTCTAAGCTAATCATGGGACGAGCCTGTAAAGCTTTGGTGTGATGACTTTTAGCTTACTTGCTTGTCTCTTTCTTATCCCGAACTCACGTTACATATAAATCGCACGGCTCAGACGAACCCCGAAATCGGCATCCGGATTTGTCGTGGCGTCACCAAGCCGCTCTTGCATCACTGCAACTGCCAAGTCCCGCCGCTTTGGCGATCGTGATGCGTCGGCAGATGCCAGGGCTGCCGCCATCTGTTCGCGCGTGAGATCGGTGCAATAGCAGGGCGTGCCTGGTTGCTGACGCCACGAATCGGCGAGCGTGCCAGCGTCAAAAGCATCAAGCCCAGTGTCTTCGACGAGCGCCATCGCCACGGAGCGATCCTTCTCGCGGTCAGCAGCCACAGGGAGGGCGATACGGTCAGGACTTCCAGCAGGCTTGCCCTTGGTGGCGAAGGAGCCAGACCCGATCGCGTTCCACGCCTTGGCGATCGGCCGGCCTAGCTGTTGGGCAACCCAAAGGCTCTCAACCTGCCCGGCCTCGATAGCATCGATCTTGTCGTCGCGGTGGGGATAGTAATTGGACGTGTCGATGACGACTGTCTCGGCTGGTAGGTTGGCGATTAGCGGCGCGATTGTGGGAATGCGGTTAAGAGGGATCGAGAGGATCACCACGTCAACGTCCTCAACCGCTTGGGCCGTCGATACCGCGCGTGCGCCGAAAGCCAGCACATCTGCCTCGATGGTCTCTGGGCCACGAGAGTTGGCCACCTTCACGTCGTGTCCGGCCTCAGCCAGTTTGCGTGCCAAAGTCTTCCCGATATGGCCAGTGCCCAATATCCCGATGTTCATTTTCTTCGTGTTATCCATGATAAATCATCCTTTTACTGTGTTGTTTGACGGGGGTATTGCCAGCCCGTTCAAGGTGTCGCGAAGTTCGGCAAGGTCTTCATCGGAGAGACGGCAGGCTGTCTCGATCTTTTTAGGGATCGAGCACGCTGCCTCGCGAAGTGCCTCGCCCGCTTCTGTCAGATCGATAAGAACGCGGCGTTCGTCCAGCAGGTCACGGGTGCGCGTCACCAGCCCCGCGCTCTCAAGGCGCTTTAAGAGGGGCGTCAAGGTTCCGTTATCCATACCGAGTTCTTGCCCTACTTCCCCAACAGTGCGCGGGGTGCTCTCGTAGAGAGCCAGCATGACCAGAAACTGAGGATAGGTCAGGCCCAAAGGCTCAAGAAAGGGCCGATGAAGCCGAATGACGCGGTTCGACGCACTATAGAGGGCAAACGAAAGCTGCCTCCCCACCTGCCGCCGTTCGTTGATGTTCGAGTTGTTATCCATTTAAAAATCCAGTCAACAACTATTATATAGCGCACTACATAATAGTTCAATACCTATAATTCACTTTTTTTCTGGGTTTTCTACGGTGACCCCCTATAAGCGCGTGTTTCATAGGGCGTGAAATTGGCGTTTCGCCGGCTTTAGCTTGGTGAGCCGAGCCGCTTGAGCATGAGGCGGATCGTGGACACGTATACGAAGGCTTCTCCGCTAGGTGGCAGCGCCTCATAATCTTTGCTCAGACGCCGGTTGCGACCCAGCCAGGCGAAAGTGCGCTCTAGTGCCTTCATCCTAAGAAGCCTTCTCTCAATATCGATGCCTTTTTTCTCCCTTCTGCTTAACCCGAACTCTGGTTAGAATATCTTGTGGGGTGGGCCGGAGAGCCCGCCCTGAAAGGATTATTGAGAATGGTGCAATATCTCAGAAGAACCAACCCATATCCCCTCACTCTCACTCACTCTCACTCACTCTCACCCACTCCCACTCTGCCAAGTCTTGATTTGCGAGTACCCGAATCGTTTTATGATTAAACATTAAGAAATTAAGTAAGCAATCCTTAAGGTTCGACTGTCAAATTATGGCTAAAATTCAATTTTCTCGGGGTATAGACGAAGATGCTGTGCCCGAAGTGCGCCTAACCCGTTCTAAAACGGGAGCTCAAGGCACGGCCACGTTTATCTTTGAAAATCCCAAAGCTCTCAGCAGCACCAGTACCGAAGACATTACTGGAATGTACATGATCGACGAAGAAGGCGAACTCCTCACTCGCGAGGTTAAGGCTAAGTTTATCAACGGTCAGCCTGCTGGTTTGGAAGCTCTTTATCTAATGAGAAGTCCCGAAGAATGGGATCGATTTATGCGTTTTATGGAACGCTACTCGGAATCAAACGGCTTAGGATTTAGCAAGGCATAATTGATGGGGAATAGGGCATGGGGTATGGGGCATGGGGTATGGGGCATTAGTTATTGGTTGTTAGTTATTTGATAATGAATAACTAACAACGAAGAAATAACAACTAACTAATGACTTCTTCGCTTTTCCCTCTTCCCTCTTCCCTCTTCCTGCTTGCTTCTTCCTTCTTCCTTCAACATCTGTTATATGACGCAAATTCCTCACCCCGACTTATCTAAAATAACCGTAAACTGCGCTATCATTACTGTTAGCGACACCCGCTCGGCGGAAACAGACAATAGCGGCTTGTTAACTAAGAAGCTGCTAAAAGATGCGGGTCACTCTGTGGTAGCTTACACTGTTGTTAAAGATGATGCAGCCAAAATTGTATTGCAAATGCAGGCTTTTTCCCAGCGTGAAGATGTAGATGCAATCATTTTTAACGGCGGCACGGGCATCGCTCCCCGAGATACGACCTATGATGTGATGGAGAGTTTGCTTGACAGGATTTTACCAGGATTTGGGGAAATATTTCGGTTTTTGAGCTATCAAGAAATTGGTTCGAGGGCGATCGCCTCTCGCGCAGTTGCAGGCGTCTATCAAGGCAAGTTAGTCTTTTCTCTTCCGGGCTCTAGCAATGGCGTGAAACTAGCTGTGGAAAAGCTAATTTTACCGGAATTAGTTCACTTGGTGACGCAGTTGCGCGGAGGGTGATATCAATTCCGGTAACACTCCTTATGATGGGGAGTGGGGAGTGATCCGTGGGGGAATGTGGAATTGCGCGACCTTGACTTGATCATTCCCATCCAACCGGAAACGATATGAGGTCGCTTTCTTCAATCTCTTCAATCTCTTCAATCTCTTCAATCTAAAATCTAAAATCTAAAATCTAAAATCGAGTGGCTGCATTCACCGCAAGAAACGGGTGGCTTTGAGCCTACTCTATGGCTAAAGTGAGGAAACATCACTATTCCCTTGACTTAGACTAGATGATTTCGATGCAGAATGCCAGTGTCTATGCTAGCGAAGATTATCACCGGATTGCTCGGGCGATCGCCTTTATGCGACAACACCACCTAAACCAGCCCAATCTGGCAACTGTGGCCCAACACATAGGACTGAGTGAATATCATTTTCAACGGCTATTTACTCAATGGGCCGGCATTAGCCCCAAGCGGTTTTTGCAATATCTGACAGTTGAATATGCCAAGTCAAAAATCACTCAGACTAAAAGCCTTCTCGACTTAACATTGGACGTGAGGCTATCAAGTCCCGGACGATTACACGATTTATTTGTGAACTTAGAAGCAATGTCACCAGGGGAGTTCAAAGCAGGCGGAGCAGGTTTACAAATTCGCTATGGTATTCATGATACCCCCTTTGGCACATCTCTAATCGCGACAACTGCCCGTGGTATTTGTAATCTTTATTTCTTGGAGACAACAGACGAACAAACCGCCGAACAAAGACTGCAATTGACCTGGAAAAAAGCTGAAATCATTCGTGATGAGCCAGCCACTCAATCATTGCGTGACCTGATTTTCACTTCAGAAACTCTCAGCGAGCAAAAATCACTAACGCTTTTGGTAAAAGGCACTAACTTTCAGATTCAAGTTTGGCGAGCACTTTTGCAATTGCCATTTGGGGCGATCGCAACTTATCAAACTATAGCTCAAATGGTAGCACGCCCAACTGCTGCTAGAGCTGTAGGAAATGCGATCGGTAAAAATGCGATCGGCTATCTAATTCCGTGTCACCGAGTCATTCGAGAATCTGGAGAACTCGGTGGCTATGGCTGGGGAGTAGAACGTAAAACAGTCATGTTAGGTTGGGAAGCTAGTCATACAATTTGCGATTGATTATCCTTTTGGTTTGTTTGTGTGGCAATTATGAACCGCCCGGTAGGGAAAGCCTAAATAGCCTTCTTGACCCGATTATGCAGCCCTACTTGAGACTCCGATTGTAGAAACCAGCAACTTTGTCAACGTACATCTTTGGGTTCGTATTGTAGCTTTCTGGATGTTTCTTGGCATTGGTTTCCCAATATTCGGCCCCAGGATATGCTTCTCTGAGTTGACGGGAGTTTTCTATAGGAGTATAAGGATCGATCGCACTGTGAATAATCAAAACTGGTCTAGGGGAAATACGACCTATCTCCTGCACTGGCTTAGAAGAAGTTAGATCATATCCAGTCAACAAATGTCCAAACATCATGGTAGAAAGAAGAAATATCCCAGGTAATCCTGAAGCTGACTGCCAATGCTTCTGAATAATTGGATAAACCTCTGCGTAACCACTGTCAGTGACCACTGCTCCGATGTCAGAGTCATCTGCTGCTGCTCCAAGTACAGTAGCAGAACCCATTGAAAAACCTAAAACCCCAATCTTTTTTGGCTTAAAGCCCCTGATTTTAAGCCAATCCACTGCTGCAATAACATCTCGCCTTTCTGTAATTCCAAAGGTGAAACGAGAATCAGCACTTTGCCCATGTCCTCGCAGATCGATCATAAGTATCGAAAAGCCTTTTTGATTCATAGCTGAACCAAACTCGGCAAACTTTCCAGCAAGCTCACAAGTCCGACTGGAATTCAATCCATGCACTAAAATTAATACCTTATCTGTCGCTTTTTCTGGAATAAACCAACCAGCAATCTCCACGCCATCAGGTGCACGAAATCTTACATTTTCAGGAGGAACAGCAAAAACAGATGCTTTAAGAGGATCAAAGCATCTGTTTGGCTTTGAAAGAGTATGTCCTGCATAAGCGGAGATGCCGAAATAGCCAACCACTAGAAATGCTGAGATACCAGAAGCTAACTTGATAAAAAGATGCTTTTTGGCTTTCATCTATTTTGTTACCTAGTTCTTGAAGATTATTTTCAGCGAATGTTCGATATAATTTCCTGGCTGCATCGGTACCGCGTTAGCAGGTTGAGTGAAATATTCCCCCGACATTCTTACCTTGTTGCATTAAATTGTTGAAAATGTCTACAGCCAATTTGGTAGACCCAATATAATACTCAATACCTCTTTGATGCAGCAGTTCTTCAGTTTCGGGACAGGTATGTAGCATGAGTTCCATACCACGTGTCAAAACCATAAATTCTATACCTTGCTCTAAAATTTCTTTGATATCAGCAGGTTGAATACCTGGTTGGTGACGAGTACCTGTGAGTCTCCAATCCCATTCCTTAGAACCTCCAGGCCATACTTTACAATCTTTGAATTGACAAGTTTGGCCGTCAGTGGTTACTTTAATACGTCCCCAAGAGATATGAGTAATCAGGCTTTGATGACAATTGCTCATAATATTGTGTATTTATAAAAAAGATAAACAAAAGACATTTAACTAATGTAGATAGGAGCACCCAACCGCTAAATTGAGATGCCCCATTAACTTTAGTTTAACTGAAAGTATCCCTATTCAGTAAATCAAGGCTCGTTTACAAACATCAAGTCCTTGAGTTAAGCATTCCTCTCGCCACTTTCGAGATATGGGTGCAAACATTTATACCAACAGATGTTTTGTCCATTCATAGTTCTGGTGTGACTTACGCTCAGAAACCCGGTTTCTACCCTATGTCGATAGACCGAAAATAAATTTCATGGTCAAGGTCAA
The DNA here is from genome assembly GCF_036700365.1 of Microcoleus sp. w2-18bC1. Classification (NCBI taxonomy): domain Bacteria; kingdom Bacillati; phylum Cyanobacteriota; class Cyanophyceae; order Oscillatoriales; family Microcoleaceae; genus Microcoleus; species Microcoleus sp. w2-18bC1. Next base: position 59,382 of record NZ_JAUBOS010000006.1, on the reverse strand, counting down.
TCTACACTAAAAATAGTGTGTTTCGTTAGCTTTCTAATCATATTGTTTCCGGTTGCATCAGTATTGTTCAAATATCCCAACAGTCAGTTTTCAGGAAATCCTAATTTTACTCAACATTCAACAATCATCTCATTCGTGCAACCGGAATCACTATCACCAAGATAGGTTATTCGATGAAAATCCCAGCAACTTTGTCTCCATTCATAGTCATGTGTGCCACAAATTCATCTCCACCATCTTCAAAACTCAGCTTCCACAAATAAATCGGAAAATTACCTTGTTTTATTTCACCAAAATAATTAATTGAGTATCCCTTTTGCAGGCGGGAAGCAAGCTGCTCGCTAACATCGTCAAACATTTTTTGTGTAATGTTCGCTTTGTAGCCTGCATCACCGACTGTAGTAAAAAGCTCGTAATTTTTCGATGCTGTCGCATCCAAGATAACCTGCAAACAATCGATGACGTTTGGAGATGGGTCGGTCGGGTTCATGCTCATGTCCTTCTTTTAGGGTTCTATCAAAATGTCTAACAAATGGCGCTGTGAATAGCTTCTACGGCTGTCTAATATCAAATCCGGTAGCATCGCCATTATTTATCGGTAGGGGGTGCGAGGGCAGAAATTTGACAATCCACAGATTAGATTATTTACACTCACCCACCGCCCCAAGGATTGAATAATATCTCTGCAACTTTACCATTTATAGCAGTTTTCAATCGAATTAAATAAATACAGCTTTAGACACGGCACTGCCGTGTCCTACCCGATATCTGTACTTCACTATACTGAAAACCGCTATATTGCCTCAGCAACAATAGTGCGGTGTCGGACTGTATTACAAGTGATTGTCGGCTGGGCAAAACCGGAATCTACCAAAGCTTGCTCAATATCCAACCCAAAATACTGATCCAAATAAGGCTCCGTACTCTTGAGCAAAGTCAAAATATAAGGAGGCATTTTGGCATACACTTCCGACTGAGGATTCATATCCATAATTGTCAAATGTCCGCCAACACGTAGCAAACGCCTCGCTTCCCGAAAAATTTCTCTCGTAGCTTTCTGTGGCAATTCGTGACAAACTAAACACATAGAAACTAAATCAAAAGCAGCCGCAGGCAAACCAGTAGATTCAGCAGCGGCGTGCACCCAAGTCGGAGATTTTTGATTTAAAGATTCAGATTCTCGCTGTTGGGAACGGTATTTAGCCACTGCTAAAAAATAAGGAGACAACTCCACCCCTGTCATCTTCGCTTCCGGGTAAACCTCCCCAAGGGCAAAGGTACTCATTCCCACACTACATCCTAAATCAACAATATCTCGCGGCGAAGAAGCAATCTGAAATTTGATGACTTCGTGATAGCTGGCGCGGAGTTTTGCATCGCCTTCTGCACCTGCTTCCGGCCAAATAGTGGCGTGAACTGTACGGGCGGCAACTTCAACTTCTGTAGCAGCTTCCCAACTCATATTACCTTTTTCATAAGCGTGGAATGATGTTAGATAATATTTCGGGTAAACAAGATCGGGATTTTGAACGCTGAGCAATTCTGCATCCCAATTCCGGGACAAAAGTGCTTGGGATTCTTGTCGCCAATGCACTCCGATTTTTTCTCCTCTTTTTATCATCATTTCCCGTGCTTGGTGCTTGGCTAGATTAGCCAAAGGCTTGATGGAAAGGACGCCATTTACTAAGCGCGAGGCTAATCCCGGAGTTTTGTTAACTGCAACCGTCATGTTTTATGTTTTTCTATTTTGCGCCACTTATTTTAACACGCTTAGGCGATTTTGAGTCGGTTAATATAATGAAAGTTAACTTTATGCTGGCGAGTGAAATGCAAATGTTTGGTGAAAAAGACTTTTTTTAATGAACCGCAGAGGGCGCTGAGAACGCAGAGTTAGAGAAGAGAGGAAAGATCAGAGTAGGGCAAAAGTGGATCGGGTGGTATAATATTTATTTGTGCTTACCTACTTCCTTCTGGGGAATTCATCTGGAATCTGGAATCGGATTGGCCGAAGTTGGAGTATTTGGAAGAACACTTTAAATCGGGCTATTCAGGAGTTTTTGATGAGCAAATCTATTGTGGAATTGGTTGACAATTTGCCGTCTGGTGGCGTCACTGTGATGATGCTCAAATCCCTCGATTTTGTGGTTCCGGGGGAGTGGAATAATCTAACGGGTTTTGAGAATACTATTCAAGCGGTGACTGGGGAAACCAAGCGCAAATTAGTTGAAAAAATTCGCGATCGCGCGATCGAGCTTTACGCTAACCCCAATGAGCCATATCAAGGCGTAGTCAGGCTTTACCAGTTAGCAGACAGCGCCGACAGTGCGTTAGGTGCAACGGCTATGGCCAGTAAAATTGGCGAAAACATCGGCTTTCTTTCCTTTCTCAACCGCCTCACTCCCAAAGCTGACACAACTCAAACGATCGACTTGTGTGTCAAAGTGGCGATCGAGCTAATAGCCTACTGCCAACTTAACAATATTTCCCTTAACAATGTGGGAAGCTTTGGTAATTATTTATCTCATTACAAAGGCGAATCTCTGATGCGGATGGCTGCTTTAGTGTGTGTTGACGGTTTAATTCCCCTTGGCCCGGACTTCATTCGAGTAGCACAAAATACCATAGGCGGATTGAATCCTTCAACCTTGCAGCAAAACTCAACATTCCAAAATATCAGCAACCTAATTCCCGGCGCAAATAATTCACAAAAGTTCGGATTTGTGACAACTACTTTCGCTTCAGCGCAAGGTTGGATGAACAATTTAGTACAGTCTCGCGGCTTAACTCCCGCCAGAGTTTTGGGCCATCTCAAGCAATACGTTGATGTTACTGATGACAAATTGGATTATGTGGCGGCGTTTTTAGACATGACTACCAATTATTACGAACATACGGGAATTCAGACGGTTGCTCGCCGATTGATCGATCGAGCTTATGCTGAAATAGCCTCTGGCAGATCCTAGAAAATTCGTTCTCAGGTGAGGGAACAGAGGGAGGCAGAGCCAAAGCATCTGCGTTCCCAGGCAGAGCCTGGGAACGAGGGAATAAACCTCGCAATGTGAGTTAAAATAAGCAAATTATGTTAGCAAACCTCTTTTAATCGCATTGTGAAAAACAAATCGCTTCCTTCATCCGTAACAGTCAAGCTCGGCAAATTTGTCTGGACATCAATGTGGCAATTAATGATGTCAAAACTAGCGCCGCCCGATCGCACGGGAGCATACATTCGCCCCAGCAGCAGTTTCCGCAACTTTGTCAGCACTGCACCAGACAACCCTCACCAACCCGCTGCGGGACGGTATCGCCTCTTCGTGGGTACGGGATGCCCTTGGGCGCACCGCACTCTGGTGACGAGGGCGCTCAAAGGGCTGGAAGATGCGATATCGGTGTCTATTGTGTATCCCTCGGAAGGGGGAATGTGGGTGATGGAGTCGGAGACTTTTGGCTGCAATACGATGCCGGAACTTTACCAGTTGGCTTTACCGGGCTATCAGGGGCGGTGTACGGTGCCGGTGCTGTGGGATGACTCGACAAACGCGATCGTCAATAACGAGAGTTCGGAAATTATTGTGATGCTAAACTCGGAGTTTAACGAGTTTGCGAGCAATCCTCAAATGGATCTTTATCCTCTGGATTTGCGAGAACAAATTGACGAGTGGAATGAGAAGATTTACCAATCGGTGAATAACGGCGTTTATCGCTGCGGTTTCGCGCAATCTCAAGCTGCTTATGATTCGGCTTGCAGTGAATTGTTTGCTGTTTTAGACGAGATCGATCGATCGCTCTTGAGGAGTCGTTATCTTTGTGGCGATCGGGTGACATTAGCAGACGTGCGGCTTTTTACTACTCTATTCCGTTTTGATGCCGTTTACTACAGCTTGTTCAAATGCAATGTGCGCCGCATTCAAGATTACGAGCATTTGGGAGCTTATCTGCGCGATTTGTACCAGTTACCGGGAGTTGCTGGCACTTGCGATTTGGAGGCTGTCAAACGCGATTATTACGGCAATTTGTTCCCGCTGAATCCCGGCTGCATTATCCCCGCTGGGCCCGATCCGGCGAGTTTGCTCAAAGCTCACGATCGAGAAAAAGTCGCAAAGAAAGCCAGTTTTTGAACGAGTTGGCGCGGACTCGCTCTTATTCTTAAATTTCACTTTTTGTCTGGTTTACTTCTTCGTCTTCAATTTCAAAATTAATTCGTTCGTAAATCTCTCTCAGCGACATTTGAAATTCTACGGATTCTAGGGTCAATACCGATTCGTCTGAATCATATTCTGTTAATACCCATTTGCCATTAGAACTTTTAGCAAATTGTTCAATGTGATAGCTGTATTGGTCAATTAAAATGTATTCTCGAAATTCCGGGATTGATCGATAGACGAGAAATTTACCACCTCGATCGTAGTCTTTGGTTGAATTGGATAAAATCTCAACGATTAGCAGAGGATTTGTGACAATTGTTTTGTTACTTCCTTGATAGACTGGTTCTCCTTGAATGACGATGATATCGGGATAGACGTAGCGGCGAGTTTGGGGTATCCACAGGCGCACATCATTGATAAATGTCTCGTAATCTTGACCATTCACAGTCAAGGGGAATTTGCGAGAAAAATTCAGTGCAAGTTTGTTGTGGTTGGTTGTTCCGCCTGTCATTGGTACGATTTCCCCATCATGGTATTCACTTTTGTCGATCGCACTTTCTTCTAATGCGAGATATTCCTCTGGCGTGTAGTAGCGTTTTTCTGTTTGTGGTTGCTTTTCGGTTGCTGGTTTTTCTTGGGTTTGCATTGTCGTTCCCTTCTGTTCTCAAGTGATTTTATGATAACAGCGATCGCATGATCGCATGGGACTCAGAGACAGGCTTTCTTACCACAATCGGGCGTGAAGATGCCAACATTCTCGCAGAAACCCGGTTTCTTGGATTAGGCCCGCAGGACCCTCAGAAACCGGGTTTATTAACAAAATCCGGCGTGAGGATGCCACAATTATCGAAGAAATCCGGTTTCTTGGACAACGATGATTCGGCTACTTCCTAGCTTCCGGACAAAATCTCTTCGAGTGCTAATCTCAGCGTCGGATATTGATATTGAAAACCGCTAGCTAAAGTTTGTTTTGGCAACACTTTCTGGCCTTCCAAAACAAGTTTTGCCCCGTCTCCCAAAAGCATTTCTAAAGCAAAACCTGGCACCGGCAACCAAGAAGGTCGCTTTAAAACTTCTCCTAAAGTTTGACACAATTCATTCATCCGCACCGGATTTGGTGCTGTCGCATTCAAAACGCCTTCAACTTGCGAATTTTGCAAAGCGTACAAAATTAAATCAACCACATCCTCGCGATGAATCCAAGAAAACCACTGTTTTCCTGTCCCAATCGGGCCGCCTGCAAATAGTTTAAAAGGTGGCAGCATTTTTGCCAAGGCGCCTCCCATTCCCAAAACTATCCCCAGCCGCAAAATTGCTAGCCGCGTTCCCGCATTTTTTGCAGGTTGGGCTGCTGCTTCCCAGTCTTTGCAAACTGCTGCTAAAAAATCGTTTCCCGCGAGGCTCGTTTCGTCAAACTCAGCGGTTTCGCTGGTTCCGTAATAGCCGATCGCCGATGCGCTAACAAACACCGATGGTCTAGGATTAGCATTGACGATCGCCTCGACCAATTTTGCCGTCGTCAGTTTGCGACTGTCCAGAATTTCCTGCTGGCGCGCCTCCGTCCACCTTTCCTCCGCAATCGGAACCCCTGCTAAATTGACAACACCATCGCAGCCAGCGATCGACTTTTGCCAATCACCAGACTCCGCAGGAGTGTAGGCGACAACTTCTAAATTCTGATAAGCTGAAGCCGGAAAAACTCGGCTAGCCTTCGCCGCATCCCTGCTCAAAACCACCACTTGATGTCCCGCAGCTTGCAGCTTCTCCACCAGCCGGCTACCTACAAATCCCGTTGCTCCCGCGATCGCTACTTTCATCTTTTACCAATAATGCACAGTTCTAGCAGTTTAGACGATCGTCCAAACTTGTCTTTGATTATACAAAACTAGAGAGCAGGCCCGATCGCCTCCCCACAAGCCAAGTGTATTTTCATTAAACTGATAAAGGACGCGAGGAACACAAACCATGCCTGCAAAAAAATCAAAGCTTCTAATTGCTGCCTCCATCGCCGCAGCAGGTAGCGCTGCGGTCTACTTTTACTTCCAGGGTTTGAGCCAACAAGTATCCAACCCTCAAGACAGCGCCAAAGTTGTACCCGACGAAGCAATGATGGCCGCGTTTATCTCCCCCAATCCCCAAGCGCTGTCACAATTGCAGCGATTTGGCACGCCAGGGGCTCAAAAGTTGGTCGGTCAGGGTTTGAAGACCTTTCAAGAACAAAGCTTGGCAGGCACTCAAATCGACTTTGACAGGGACTTAAAACCTTGGTTAGGGGGGGTCATGGTCGCTTTGCTGCCCCCTGATGCTGTGACGAATACAGAGCCTCCAAAACTGCTGGTAGTAGTGAGCGTCAAAAATAAAATTAGCGCTTGGAATTTTGCTAATAAATTAAAATCTCAGCCCGGTGCAACTACTCAAGAAACCGAGTATAAAGGAGTTAAAATTTTTGAAATTGCAGAGCCAACTGGCAAGCGCTACAGTTTGGCTTTGCTGAACGACCAATTAGTGATGGCTCCTTTGAAAAAGCCTGTGGAATTGGCGATCGATACTTTTAAAGGAGAACCCTCCCTGGCTACGCAGCAGAGTACAACTAAGTTTTTTTCTGAGAGTGCTGGTGTCAAGAATCCGATCGCAACTGTTTATATTGCTGACTATCCGGCGGCAATTGAGCAATTGAAAGCTAATTTTTCCGCCGATATCCAGTTGCCTTGGACAGTGTTTTCGCAGTTCAAACAAGTGAAGTCTTTGGTTGCGGGAATTGGGGCGGATAGTGAGGGATTGAGGGTAAAAACTATTGCTCAGTTAGACCCTAAATTCGTGCAGCAAAATCCACAATTTGCATCGAAATTGTTGCCCAGATTTCCCGTCGAAACCATTGCGTTAGTCGGTGGCAAGGGAATCGATCAAATTTGGTCGCAAGCAACCGCTGAGGCACAAGATAGCCCGGAAGTTGACAGGGGAGTTCAGCAGGTGAGGAATAGTTTTAAGCGGTTGGATTTGGATGCGGATCGAGAGGTTTTTGGTTGGATGAATGGGGAATTTGCGATTGGGGCGATCGGTTCTAATCAAGGCATTTTATCTCAGTTGGGCATGGGGGCGGCGATGATTTTTGAAACTAGCGATCGCCCTGCAGCCGAAGCAACCCTGAAAAAACTCGATGCGATCGCCAAAAGCAATCCTACAGTCAGTGTCGCCCCCAGACAAGTTCAAGGCAAAGAGGTTACGGAGTGGCAAATACCCCAGCAAGGCACTTTATTCGGGCACGGTTGGCTGAATGAAAATTCTGTGTTTGTAGCTTTCGGCGGGCCTTTAGTTGATGTGATTACTTCGACGCCACCCCAGCCGTTAAGCAGCAGTCCAAGTTTTCAGGCGATCGCTACTTCTTTACCGCGGGCAAACCAAGGTTACTTTTACATAGATATGGAAAAAACCATGTCTTGGGCTAACCAATATTTGCTTGCTGTACAGCCAAATTTAATTTCACCGCCTGCTGCTGAATTGCTCAATTCTCTCCGAGGAGTTAGCGTAGCCACAGCTTCTACACAACCGACAACTGCTGAGTTGGAGATGCTTTTTGCCTTCAAATCTAACCGGTAATTTTTCCTTCTATCCTTCTATCCCTTAATATCCTTTCCGGTTGCATCGGAATAATCAAATCGAGTCAACAGTTAACACTCAACCATTCAGTTTTTCGACCGGCCCGTCAACAGTCAACAGTCAACAGTCAACTATTCCGGAGGAGTGCAACCGGAATTGATATAAATCCCTTACACGACTTCATGGCCGGAGTTTTTTCTGACAAAAAAAAGATGCTGCCCTCAATGGAGGGCAGCTACTCAAATAAAGCATCTTAAAGTCTCTCAAAACTTCAGAATTAACCTTCAGACATTCCCGATTTATTGGGCAATTGCAAATCATCAGGATCTACATAGTGACAAACTGCTTTGTCCATGCAAATTAATGCCCAGCCAGATTTATCTATGCTCATCAACTTGTAAGAAGCGGGCTGAATAAAGAAACCTTTGTGGTTCCGGGTTGCTGGTTTGATGTTAACGTGGCTGTCAGTGCTCATGTTTTTACAACTCCTAGTATTATCCTAATAAAATCTGAAAACCGCTGAGCGGATTTGGCAATCGTCTAAGTTTTCAAATACTAGCACTGACTTCCTGAGTTTTCCATAAAGTTATTTATTGATTTATTACGATGTCGTAATAAACCGCACAGCCGATTTCTTCGATCCCCGCCCAAAAATCGACTTGTTTGCGTGGTTACGGCTCCAGAAGCCACTGTTTAACGCGGGCGAGACTCTTCCAGTCGGGTTTTCTCTTTAATCCTTCTTCAAAATTTTTTTTAACTTCGTCGAGCAACTCTTCCGAAGCCATCACTAATTGCTGAGCCACTTCGACGTGGGGGCGCACTCCTTTTTCTTTGAGATCGAGGATCGCTACTGCTAGGTTGATGCGAGCTTGGGGGTCATGAGGGTTCAATTTAACGGCTGTTTTCGCTGCCTTTTGAGCCGGTGCAGGTTTATTTTCCAACAGGTAGAGCCACGCGAGGCTAGCCCAGGCATTGCCATTTTTGGGAGCTTTTTCGCACACTTCTTTAAACACGGGGATCAGATTAGCCGGGGCTTCGCCAGCTTGGTAGCGATCGAAACCGTCTTTAAACAATTCTTCAGGGGTCATTCGATTTTAGATTTGGGATTTTAGATTGTAGATTGGAAAGAGCATTGGGTGCAGGACGCAGCAAGGCAGTCCGAGGCATTCTCAGCAATTAGCAATTACCAATCCCCAATGCCCTATTTTCCAATTTATGTAGAAAAAGAACTGCCACAACCGCAAGTTTGAGTTGCGTTGGGGTTAGTAAACTGAAAACCGCCCCCGATCATAGCATCGCTGAAGTCGAGAACCAAACCGTAGAGATAAAGAATGCTTTTGCGATCGCAAACTACCTGAAAACCGTCGTAGTCGAACACTTCATCGTCGGATTTCACAGTGCTTGGATCTGCGAAATCCATCACGTAGGACATTCCAGAGCATCCGCCCTGCCGCACCCCTACCCGCAAGCAGAGGTCTTTACCTTGTTTTTCTCTCAGGGCTAAAACTTGACGGACAGCAGAGTCCGTCATTTGAATGCCGCGCTTTTCAGAAATGGCTTGAGTCATAATTTGCCGAACTCCTGAGACTGTCTAATGCAAAGAGTTTAATCTTATTGCTCCATTGTACAGGCATTCGCCGGAAGGCATTCGGTTAGATGCTGAAGACCGAATTTTTAGCTTCTAATTTTTAATTAGCGTGGGGCCTCGTTCCCAAGCTCGATGTCCTCTCCCCCTATAGGGTTTATGATTGATAAGCAGCGGTTGACCGGCTACCGGCACCGCAACAATGCTTCACCCAACGGGCTTACTCTATGGCAGCGCTGAATCGCACTACTCTTCGTCGGCTACAAAACTTACCTCAAATTCCCAGCGTGTGGGAGGGCGATCGCCGACCCTTGTCTAATGCTGACTCGCACATGATGCTAGATGACGACGACGTTCTAGAAGCAGGTGGCGAGTGCATTCTCTGGGTCGATGGCTCCGAAGGAGTCGTGAGGGCTATGGACATGGTAGGCCCAGATGCCGGCCCAGAGGCGATCGTCCGGGCCCTGCTACGGGCAATGGAACATCCCCAAAGTCCGGCTCCCGCAGTCCGCCCCCAAAAAATAGTAGTCAAAAACCGAGAAATTCAATTTTATCTGCGGGGCGTACTTCAAGATTTAGGCATTTCCATTGACTACGTACCGGAATTGCCCCTAATTGACGAAATATTTCGCGGCATGGAAGAGGTCGCAATCAACAGACCTCCTGAGTTGCCCCCTCAGTATGCTGAAGTTTTAATGGAAAAAGCTGCTCAAATTTGGCAAGATGCTCCGTGGCGGACTTTGAGGGAACATCAAATTATATCTATTGAAATCAATCAGTGGGATGTCGCCAGCCTCTACGTGTCTGTATTGGGGCAAGGCAGAATGGATTACGGAGTTTTACTGTACCGTTCTCTAGAATCCTTGAAACGGTTTCGAGAACGAGTCGTCAACGATGAATCTTTTGAAGATTTAGAACAGGCTTTTTTAGGGCAAGACTGTTTGTTTGTTACCTTTGAAAGTGCCGCAGATATTGATGAGGACGACGAGGACGACGAAATTGATTTAGCCGATTTGCCTCCATCGGAAATTGAACCAAATTTCGGCAACCTACATCCTTTAGAAGGATTGCGATCGATTCTTTACGAAGAAGAAGCCCTCACGATGTTAGTTGCTCTCGAAGCCTTTCATCGCTTTTTCCGCAACGGCCGCCGGAAATTGGGTTCAGACACTTTTCCCACTCTTAGCAGCCGCTACCGCATCCCAGTGGCGCAGCCTGACGGAGAAATTCAACAGGTATCCGTTAAAGTTTCCACGATGCCGGATGTTTCAGACGAATTATTACAGATGCTCGGTGATGACGATGATGACGATGATGACGATGATGAGGAATTTGACAAGCCACTGCTGCGGGACGATTTGGTGCCGCAAAATTCATTTTTGAGTCTCGGCGCCGTACCTTGGGAAACGGTAGATTTCCTGCGCCAAAGTGTCCAGTTTCACCAAGGTGCAGAAGTTGATATTAATACCGCCGGAGATGGTTTGCCGGTGGTGATGATTCAAACTTCTCATCCAAAGGCAAAAACTATGATTCAGGATTTGAAAGAAGCTGGAGGTGTGAAGGGAATTGGTTTTAATCCGGGCGAAAATCCTTTTCAGGATGAGCAATTCGACTTGGGTATTTTGCAAACTAAAAATGGAGAGTTGTATTTGTTTGGGGAGTTCAATGAAGACGATCCGGTGCATCAGGAAGCTCGCAAGAAGTGGGACCGTCGCTGTAAATTAACCAACGGTTGGTGCGGTTTGATTATTGCTAAAGGGTTGATGGGTGCTTCTCGCGGTCAGCCTCAGTTTAAGGATATGATCGCTTTGCTTGAGGTGCGCTGGGTGTCTGCTAAAGAGTTGGGAATTGGGCCACTTCAGTTAATGCCGATGTTTTGAAGGAAGAAGGAATAAGGAAGAAGGAAGAAGGAAGAAAGAATAAGGAATAAGGAAGAAGGAAGAAAGAATATGTAAAAGTAATTTGTAAGGTGCGCCCCAGCGCACCCTAGGTTTTAAATTATAAAGGAAAATGATTATGTCAAATTCTACTCAAAAGCGAGAAGTGTTAGTCGCCCTTGATGCTGAATTCGCGGAGAAAATAGACCAGCTTACTGATGATTGGACGGAGGCTATCGAACAAGCTCTCCGTCTCTGGTACGCTAAGCAAATAGAAGATAAGTTGCGGAAGTTTTATCAAAACCGCAGCCAAGAAGATATTGAGTTTGAGGAAGAATGGGCAACATTTGCTCAGGAACAAATGGAAGAAATTTTAATAGAGGAAGGTCTTTGATACAATGACAGAAGCTTATCCGCGACAAGGCGAAGTTTATCTTGTTAGAGCTTTGCGAACGATCGGAGATACCAAAAAGCGTCCTGTTGCTGTCGTTTCCATAGATAGCCGGAATGAATTGAGCCGTACTGTACTGATTGTCCCTTTTACTAGCGATTTGAGAGGGGGCGAAACTCCGACTCGGGTTTTGATTCCGCCTGGTGAAGGAGGGTTAGAATCTGACTCGCTGGCTGTCTGCGAGCAAATTATAACTGTCCAAAAGACTTATCTGGAACAAGGCCCTTACGGTCAACTTAGTGCCGATGTCCTAGCAAGAGTTCAGAGGGCTATACAAATGTCGATCGGCATTTACGAACTTTAATAATATTTCTAATATTCTAAATTTTGTTACAATTTGTAAAAATACTGTAAAGGATAGGTAAAATGCGGGTTGCGATCGCAGGTGCGGGACTGGCTGGAATGACCACAGCAGTCGATTTAGTGGAGGCCGGCCACGAAGTAGAAATTTTTGAATCCCGCCCCTTTGTTGGCGGCAAAGTCGGCAGTTGGGTAGATCCCGACGGCAATCACGTGGAAATGGGTTTGCACGTCTTCTTCGGCTGCTATTATAACTTATTTGCTCTGATGAAAAAAGTGGGAGCATTTGACGATTTGCTCCTCAAAGAACACGTCCACACTTTTATCAATCGAGGCGGCGAAACCGGTTCTTTAGATTTTCGCTTTCCGGTGGGTGCTCCTTTGCACGGATTGAAGGCATTTTTTACTACATCCCAGCTATCCGTACAAGACAAAATTCAAAATGCGATCGCCCTGGGAACTAGCCCGATCGTCCGAGGTTTGATAGACTTTGACGGGGCAATGAAAACTATCCGCGATTTGGATAAAGTTAGCTTCGCTGACTGGTTCCGCAGTCAAGGGGGCAACCAAAACTCGCTCAAAAGAATGTGGAATCCGATCGCCTACGCACTGGGTTTTATCGACACTGAAAATATTTCAGCCCGGTGTATGTTGACAATCTTTCAATTCTTTGCTTCCAAAACCGAAGCCTCTGTCATGCGGATGCTGGCTGGTTCTCCCAACGAATATTTGCACAAACCCATTGTGGAATATTTGGAAAGCAAAAGAGCAAAAATTTACACGCGGCGCAGAGTCCGAGAAATTCAGTTTGAAGAAGGCAAAGAAACCCGCGTCACAGGCTTGGTAGTAGCTAACGGCGAAACAGAAGAAAATATTACCGCAGACGCTTATGTTTTTGCATTAGATGTGCCTGGAATTCAGAAAATATTGCCCCCAGCTTGGCGCAAATGGTCAGAATTTGACAACATTTATAAATTAGATGCTGTGCCAGTTGCTACAGTACAATTGCGGTTCGACGGTTGGGTAACGGAACTAGAAGACGAAGCCAAGCGCAAGCAGTTGAGCCACGCTGTAGGAATCGATAATTTGCTATATTCAGCAGATGCAGATTTTTCCTGTTTTGCTGATTTGGCGCTGACAAGTCCCAAGGATTATTATAAGGAAGGACAAGGTTCTCTGTTGCAGTTGGTGTTGACTCCGGGAGATCCGTTTATTAAACAAAGCAATGAGGCGATCGCCCAACACGTACTTAAGCAAGTTCAGGATTTATTCCCGTCAGCGCGGGAATTAAACATGACTTGGTACAGTGTAGTGAAGCTCGCTCAATCTTTGTATCGCGAAGCACCGGGAATGGATGTTTTCCGCCCAGCTCAAAAAACTCCGATCGCCAATTTCTTTCTAGCAGGAAGTTACACTCAGCAAGACTACATTGATAGTATGGAAGGAGCGACACTTTCAGGCCATCAAGCGGCTAAGGCAATTCTCGAAGCTTACAGTCATTAGTCATTAGTCGTCTCGATCCCCCCTAACCCCCCTTAATAAGGGGGGGACAAGAGTGTTCTCAAAGTCTCTCTTAATAAGTGGGGGAGGAACAGTGTTCTCAAAGTCCCCCTTCTTAAGGGGGATTTAGGGGGATCTAGATTCGACAATAAACGAGAAAATCCACAATCTAAAATCTAAAATCTAAAATCTAAAATCCCATGACTGATTGGTTAGAACACAGCGTCCAAGTAGAAGTAGCAATTCCCATCGAATTAGCGTGGCAACTCTGGTCAGATTTAGAGCAAATGCCGCGCTGGATGAAGTGGATAGAATCTGTTCATGTTCTCGAAGAAGATCCAGAATTGTCTCGCTGGAAACTCGCAACAGGCGGGTTAGAATTTAGCTGGCTTTCTAGGATTCTAAAATTAGTGCCGAATCAGATAATTCAGTGGGAATCGGTAGACGGTTTGCCAAATCGAGGTGCCGTAAGATTTTATGATCGCAAAGACAGCAGTATCGTCAAGCTGACAGTAGCTTACGGAATTCCCGGCTGGCTGGGAAAATTGATGGATAACCTATTTCTGGGCCGCGTGGTTGAATCGACTATTCAGGCTGACTTGGAAAGGTTTAAAGAGTATGCTCTGAAAGTAAAAGCCACATCTTAAATTCTGAGGACTAAAGTCCTGTGGTTTTTAATTGTAACGCGAGAGTCGATCGCCCTTTGGCGTCAGTATCATAGAGATGTGCTGCTGATTCCTTCTCGGTTTAGTTATGAGTTATTGCCTAAACCCCGCCTGTCAAAACCCGCAAAATGCCGATCGTACCCAATTCTGCCTGAATTGCGGCTCCAAACTGTTGCTCAGAGAGCGTTACCGCGCCATCAAACCCCTGGGGCGCGGCGGTTTTGGTCGCACTTTTTTAGCAATAGACCAAGACAAACCCTCAAAACCCCGCTGTGCAATTAAACAGTTTTTCCCGCTATCTCAAGGTACCAGCAGCAGCGAAAAAGCAGCAGAATTATTCAACCGAGAAGCGGTGCGGCTGGACGAGTTGGGGAAACACCCGCAAATTCCCGAATTGTTGGCGCACTTTCAGCAGGAACGCTATCAGTATTTGGTACAGGAATTTATAGAAGGTCAGAATTTACAGGAAGAGTTGGCGCGGACTGGGCCTTTCAGCGAAAGTAAGATTCTCAGTCTGCTGAAGGATTTATTGCCAGTATTGCAGTTCGTGCACGATCGCAGTGTAATTCACCGAGATATTAAACCCCCCAATATTATCCGCCGCCGCCTTTCTCAAACTCCCATCATTTATACTTACCCCACATTAACCGGGGAATTAGTTTTAGTTGATTTTGGCGCTGCAAAAGTTGTGGAGGGTTTGAGAGAAACCGGTACAGTCATCGGTTCTCCCGAATTCGTGGCGCCGGAACAAATTAGAGGTCAAGCGGTTTATGCCAGTGATTTGTATAGTTTGGGAGTAACTTGCATTTATTTGCTGACTCAAATATCTCCTTTTGATTTGTTCGATATCAATCAAGATGCTTGGGTTTGGCGAGACTTTTTGAAGGTTCCAATTGATCCGAAATTAAGTCGCATTCTCGACAAAATGATCGAATCGAGTCTCAGTCGGCGCTACAAATCTGTAGCTGAGGTATTGAAAGATTTGCAGCCGCAGCAGTCGGCGGGGGCGGGCACGGGGGCATCGCCCCTACCAGCGCCTAAAATTTCCGTGCCGCAGAGGACACCGGTGGTGCAGAATGCAGTGCCGCCAACGGTTGCAGGCACAATTTTACCTGTGCCGCCGATGCAGCGGGTTGTTCCCACACGCGCGCCCACTTGGAGGTGTGTTCATACTCTGGTAGGGCATTCTAATGCTGTTACGTCGGTAGCTTTCAGTCCTGATGGTGCGACTTTAGCTAGTGGCAGTGAGGACAAGACGATTGAGATGTGGAAGTTGGATGCGGGTAAGCGCTGGTACACTCTTACGGGTCATTCTGACTGGGTGACTTGTGTGGCGTTTAGTCCTGATGGCGCGAGTTTGGCTAGTGGTGGCAGGGACAAAATGATTCATATTTGGGATTTGAATAAGGGTAAGTGGTGGTACGCTTTGGCTGGTCATTCTGACAGGGTTTCTGCTGTCGCGTTTAGTCGGGATGGTCAGGTTTTGGCTAGCGGCAGTCGGGACAAAACTGTGCAGTTGTGGAATTTGAATAAGGGAAGGCGGATGTCGGCTTTGACTGGTCACGCTGGCGGGGTGGAGGCGGTGGCTTTTAGTCCTGGCGGGGAGTTTTTGGCTAGTGGCAGTCGGGACAAGACTGTGCAGTTGTGGGATTGGCAAAATAATCGATCGATTTGTACTCTGGCGGAGCACGGGGATTGGGTGCGGGCGATCGTTTTTGCTGCGAACTCCCCCAACTCCCTTGCCGGCCCGACCCCCCCCAGCCCCCCCTTGGTAAGGGGGGGAGTAGGAGAAGGATTGACTTCCTCTGTGTCCCCTGCCGGTCAGGCCCCCCCCAGCCCCCCCTTGGTAAGGGGGGGAGTAGGAGAAGGATTGATTTTGGGGACGGGGAGTCGGGATGGTACGGCGAAGCTGTGGCGGGTGGATGGACAGGGGCGAGGGACGCTGTTGCGGAGTATGAGGGACAATTCTGGGGATGTTTTGTGTGTGGCGTTGAGTCCCGATGGTCGGGTTTTGGCGACGGGGAGTCGGAATGGCACGATTTATTTGTGGGATGCGGGTACGGGGGGTTTGCTGGAAATTCTGACCGGCCACGGGGGCGAGGTTTTGTCGGTGGCGTTTAGTTCTGATGGGGGGAGTTTGGCTAGCGGTGCGGGCGATCGAACTGTGAGGATTTGGCGGGGGATTGGGCATTAGGGGCGATGTCAAGAGTGTCCGTCTAAAAAATCTTATATTTATGCTTGACAGGCGATCGAATGTTCTGCTACATTAGGAATTCGTGAGGACGCATAGCTCAGTTGGTTAGAGCACTACGTTGACATCGTAGGGGTCACTGGTTCGAGTCCAGTTGTGTCCATCCCAAAACCCGCTTTCTAGGCGGGTTTTGAGTTTTCTATAACCTAATGGGCTGCTATAGTATTCTCAATCAGGGGTGACAATAAGTGACAATCCCAGACATTAAATGCGATAAATCTGCGATATGCCCAAAGGTTCTGTAAATGTAGAAATTTTCAAGGATCGGCTACGGTTAGCGTGGTCGTGGGAAGGTAAACGCTTTTGGCTCTACATTGGTTTGCCTGATACGATCGTCAATCGTAAAGTCGCTTCTATGAAAGCCAGCCAAATCGAGCTAGACATTGCTAGTGGTAATTTTGACCCCTCCCTCGCCAAGTACAAGCCCCAGAAACAAGAATCTATTTCTGTTTCTGAGCTTTTTGACCAATTTGTCGAATATAAACGCCGTAAAATTGAGGCTGATACTTTTGCTAAATATACTGCCTTTCAGAAACACGTTTCTGTGTTTTTCAAAAGCAAAACAACAATTTCTGTTTCTGAAAGTGTTGCTGAAAATTTTAGAGATTGGTTATTGTCCGATCGCTCCCTTGAACCTGTGACGGTACGCGAACGGATTATCATGATGAACGCTTGCTGGGAATGGGCACACAAAAAGAAGCTGGTTCTCGAAAATCCTTGGGCTGATGTTAAGGTTTCAGTCCCGCCAAAACAGCGCCCCGAACCGTTCACCCTTACAGAAATGAGCGCCATCGTTCATAAATTTCGTTCTGACTCAAACTTCAGTAACTACGCGGATTATGTGGAGTTTAAATTTGGCGTCGGTCTTCGCACCGGGGAAGCTGCTGCGCTGCAATGGCGACATTGCTCACCTGAATGCGATCGCATCTGGATCGGAGAAAGTTTGAGTAATGGTGGCTCTCGCAAATCAACCAAAACTAACAAGGCGCGCACGGTGCCGCTAACACCAAGGCTGCAACAGCTATTACTTGATCGGCGACCAATTGAGACGCTGCCCGACAATTTAATTTTCACCAGTAGCGAAGGTAGAGCGATCGACTCCAAAAATTTCTGCAACCGCTACTGGAAACCTGCGCTTGCATCCCTTGGAATTGATTACCGAAAACCTTACAACACCAGGCACACGCTAATTTCTCACGGCTTGGAAGCTGGCATGAATCCCGTGGCGATCGCATCCCTCACTGGCCACAATGTTCGCACTCTGTACGAAAACTATGCCGGATTGGTCAACTCACCACAATTGCCTGATTTTTTCCCGGTTTTGAACCCGGTTTCAGATGCTGATTTTGTGGTAATTCCATCTGATATCTCTGAATAAAACTCAGATGTTCAGGATGATTAATATCCCCATTACAACTTATTAATTGATTCAACAAAATAGGATTATAGAGAATTTTCCCGCTTGGGTTGCGTCCCCAGTGAATCCCTTCTATAAGTTTTTTTTGTTGTCGGTATCGCATTAAGGTTCGATCGCAGCAGTTGAGAATTTGGCAGGCAGTCTTTGCATCACAGAAATTATTCATTTGGATTTTGATTTGAATTGAGTAAACTTTTGATTACGTTGTCTTTGATCATGTTTTGTCGCATTAGTTCAACTAAGAGGACTCGTGCTTCTTCTACTGAAAGTGATTGAGCTTGAGAAGCGTAGATTCTTAATCGAAGTTGTTGCTCAAGTGTGAGGTCAATAGTTGTCATGATTCTATTTTCTCAGTTCGATCTTTTTCGGCAATCAATAGGTTGATTCGATCGCGAACTTCAGCAGTTTCTCCAGTCAGCCAATTCACTATTACCTCTCTCTGGTATTTAGTCCCTGGCGCTTTCCATCCATACATCTGAGTCAGTAGATTTTGCAAGTGTTCTGGGTAGTATTCGGGCCACCAAATAGTAGCTATCTCTCTTAGTTTTTCAGCATCCTTCTCATCTATTCCTCCGGAGATAGCTGCTGGTTCGGTTGTTGGTTCGGGTGTTGGTTCGGGTGTTGGTTCTTCCGTTCTCTCCGTTGTCTCCGTTGTCGGTTCTACTATTGGCATTGTCGATTCCGATGTCGTTGGAGCTAGTGTCGGAGTTGGTGTCGGGTCTGGGGAAATCAATCCATTAAAAGCGGTTTTTTCATCAGCGGTAAGGGAGTTCCAGACTTTCTGGCGATCGGCTGCGCCTTTGCTGCAAACTTCCTTGAGCATGGTCTGAATATCAAGAGCTGTTTCTCGATCGCCGACTTCGATCGCTAGCCGGATATATTCGACCAGATCCCCTGTTTCGTTGTTCTGTTGAGTCTGCTGATCAACCTCATTTTTTGAAAATGGCTCCAAATTTTGAGGTCGATCGCTAGGTTGATCACCTTGCTGTGCAAAGGATTGATCAACCTGATCAACCTGATCAACCTTGTTACCAAAACTAGGAAAATCTTTCGCTGCCGTGGAATTACTAAAAGCGGAAGCAGCCATCCAGTTTACTGTTCCTTTCGAGGTCGGATTCGAGGTCGGATTCGAGGTCGGATCAGAAGTTGGATTCGAGGTCGGATCTGAATTTAGTATTTTTTCAGAAATAGGATGATCAGGTTGATCAGGTTGATCAAATCCTTGTGTAGCAGGGTGATCAACCTCGTGATCAACCTCCCTTTTTAAGGGGCTTTTCAAAACTTGAGGTTGATCAGCAGCCTCAACAGGGATTGAATCAGCCTCAAATTCGGCGTCAAATTCGGGGTCGGATTCAGCAAGCTCAAGAGGGAGGGAGACAGGTTCGGGTTCGGGTTCAGTTTTGCACCAAACTCGAACTCGTTTGCTGGATATCGATCGAAACTCTCGCTCCCACCCAAATTTTTTGAGGATGGCGGAACAGCGCATCTGATGCGATCGCTCTTGTCGGCTCAGGTCAACTTGGAGATGAGTGAGAAGGTCGCTGAGTCGGATATATTCGCGGTGTTCAATAAAATTTTCGATGACATCTTCCCAGGGATCTGATGACTGAAACTCTTGAGCAATGTGTTCGGCAGTTTCTTCATCTTCATAGTCAAGACAAGGTTCTTCGCCAGATTTGTAAGCCAGCATCGCAGCAGCCCAAATCGCATCTCGTTCTTTCTTAAGCAATTTAGTATCAATCCGGTGCTTGACCGGAATTACCCAAAATCGCCGGTTGCCTGTTTCATCAGCGAGAAATTCTTGCTTGTTGGTGGTTGCGACAATGATGCTGGGTCGGTTGAAGTCTTCAATATCTCGGCAATATGGCGGTCGAATTTTGTCTGTTCCGGTGGATAAAAAAGCTTTGGTTGCACTGACATCGCGCCGTCTGAAAACACTCTCTAGCTCTGCCCATTCTACAAACCAGGCTTGGTGCAATTTCAGCCGTTCATCTTTGTCAGAAACAGTTCCCAGGGAATCGTCAAAATATTTGCCTCCCGCCAGCACCTTAAAAAAAGTTGACTTTCTATAGCCCTGTTTCCCTTGCAGAATCAGAACTGTGTCTATTTT
Organism: Microcoleus sp. w2-18bC1; assembly: GCF_036700365.1. Lineage (NCBI taxonomy): Bacteria > Bacillati > Cyanobacteriota > Cyanophyceae > Oscillatoriales > Microcoleaceae > Microcoleus > Microcoleus sp. w2-18bC1. Next base: position 39,487 of record NZ_JAUBOS010000006.1, on the reverse strand, counting down.
GCATCCTGGTTCAAACGTTCGTTTCACAGCACCAATTAATGTTTTTCGGACAAACATTTCATAAATTGGATCGTTGACACCAAAATATTTTTCAGCGAGACTATCTAAAAACGAAGTATCTGGTGCTGGTGGCAAAGAATTTAGATACTCTTCAATTGGTGAATACTGATTTTCTACTGCTATTTCTGTCAGGATATCTTGAACATCTTCTCGACTGGATTTGACGAGAATTCCGTGTTTGATTGCGAGTTGAATTCGCACTCGATCGAGTGATACTGGTGTACCGTCAATTTCGATTCGCTTGCTGAGTTTATTCAAGCGAAGCCGTTTGCCAAATTTTCTAATGATTTTTCGGTAATCCTGAATCATTCTGTTATCTGAATTTAAAATATTAAATTCAGGTGATGAATCAGAGCTAGCAGCAGAATTAGGAGAGTTACCCAAATCAGATTCAGCCTCTGCCTCCAGTAGCGAAACTAAATGATCGGGTTGCAAAGACTTAATGAATCGCCAGTATTCACCTTTAATGCAGCTTTCAATCCCATCACTAACATATTTAGAGATGCTGGCGATCGGATTCGACTTAACTGCGTAATTCCAGATTTGATCCCACTCTTCTTGATCCCAGCCACCGCCGGGAGAACAACGCCGACAAGCATCAAGAAATAGAGTGTAGGCATCCTCATTGGTTACTTGTCCCAGTCGGCTGAACTCAGATTGAACTCCAATTAAATCCCGTGCCAGTGTTGCCATTGAGGTATTTCTGAGAGTCGCTACTCCATTCAAAAATTCCTTGTTGGGCTTTCCCAGACCGCACTGTAGAGAAATTGGCACCGGCACCGGAACAGTGATGTCTTTATACCGTTGAGATATTTCCTCCGGTGTCGCAGTTAGAGTTGCGGTGGCAGTGCGCCCCGTCGTGGCATTGGCACTGTCTAAGACAGTAGCGCTGTGGGTGGCAGTGGCAGTAGCAGTGGTAGAAAATTGCAGTAAAGCTTGGTGCTGTTCCTCAAGTTCTCGTTGTTTCCGAGCGAGTAACTCTTGATAGAGAATGAGAAGTCGAGCGCGCAAATCACTGTAGCTGTAGCGAGTGCCGGACTCTTCAACAAAATCGGTTTTAACGGGTTCGCGATCGGGCTTAACGTGCCACGCACCCGCGAGCCGAAAAACACGACTGGGATTTTTATTGCTCTCGTCTGCTTCCATGACTTGAATCAGAAGCACTTGCAGTTCCCGCCATTGTTCCGGTGCGATCGGCTCCTCGAACAACCAGTAGGGCTGCATGGACTTATCACCGCTAAATATGGTGAAGGTCGGTTCAACGAAACCTATATCCCTCCACTTTTCAAATTGTTTAGCTAGCGGGATGTCGTCCCATTCACAAAAAATGGCACAACATTGTGTAATGTCAGCATCGCTGTGTCCATCTTTCCCTGAACCTGTCTCTGCACCTGCGCCATTGACTACAACATAAACACCGCGGTTATCGGCTTGATATTGTTCAATTTGTTGCCAGTTGAGGCCAGAGAGTTTCCGACCTTTATCTTTTTTCTTGCGTTCGTCAGAATGGTGATAGAAAAACCTTAACAAAGCTTGCCCTGGTTGATAACCCAACAAAGTTAGGTGTTTCTGTGCCAGTTCACGATCGATTTTCATTTTTTGTAACTCCAGAATTTGAATTTTTTGTAACTAAAGCTTGCAATTGATTACGCAAACGATAGATTTCCTGATTGACCAATGATCGTTGTTCCTCCAAATCATTAATTTTTTCTGTGAGTCGTGTAATTTTTTGGGTTTCAATTGCCTTAACTTCGTTGGTCGCGAAAGTACCTTGAGCTGGATCTGACCAATAGCACTCAGCACACAAACCGTTAGTCAATAAACCGAAACGTCTTTTCCCGTTTTTGTGATAATTCGATCGGCACCATCCGTTTTGAGTCATTTAAGCTTTTCCTGAGTTTTATTTTCATCCGCTTGCATAATCAAGCTTTTGAAGCAAAGGAGTCCATTGCTCTGAAAAGATTCTGGGGTTTTCAAGCGTGGTTTTTCGTTCAGGAGTGCGATTTGGTTGTTTTCACTGCCAGAATAGTGATGCAACAGGATTGGGGCTGCAATTCCATCCTGTTACTGAACTTTATTAGGAGCGAACACTCATGTACGCTATGATATAGTATAGAACATGAGTGTGCGTTAATGCACATGGCAAAAAAATTAGATGACCAAAGTCTTATGTACCTGTACAAACGTTTGGGCTATAGCCAAAAACAATTTGCCGAGATTCTGACTCGGCGGTTTGCTGAAATAGGGAGTGGGCGCAAAGTTACTCCAAAAAGCCTGAGAGAGTGGAATAACGGGGCGTTTGAGCCTCGCCTTACACCCCGTGAAACCCTGGAAATGTGTCTGCTCTTGCAGTGCAATCTCTACGACCTGGCTCAAGCCACTGGCAAAAAAAGAGTTGTCCAGCTCGAAAAAAAAGCCTGTTGAAAAATAAGTAACAAAAACATAGAAACACGTCTGTGCGTTTTTTAGTGTTTTTGTGTTATCTTGATTCTAGAGCCGAAGAACTTCTCAACTCGGAAATATAGAGTTAGGAAGTGCAGAACCTTATTGTCAAAAATGGAGATATTAAGGTGAAATAACGGCGAAAAAATAAGGAATAATGGTGAAAATAATGGCAAAATTACCGACAACGTTTCAAACGCTTGACTTGACAGGATTTGAGTTCGATCGCAGTCAACAATACACAGGAATCAGTCGAGAAATGATTGATTTTACGTGTGCTGTGCTCAATAAAAATCGTATAGGCATTGTGGTTCGGAGTGTGGGTGCAGCGCTCAAGGAAATTTACGGAATCGGAGGGAGCACCGATATTATCTGCAAATTGCTGAAAGAATGGCGTACAGATAATCTGTCGCTGATGAAGCAAGGAAAATCAGAGAAGGATTTAGCAACAGCACTGTTGGAAGCAGCGGACGATGGTTTGCTGGAGGACTCCGAAATACCTGAAGATATTCTCAAGGTTTCTCATCAAATGGCGATCGCGTTCTACAGACTGGCTTATCAAAAAGCTGATACCAGCGTGAGTGGCGATCGGATGAAACAGTTAGCTCAGGAAAATGAGCTGATGCGTCAACAACTCAAAGATTTTCCTCAAAATCAAATGGAGTTGAAATTTTATCTAGCAGAGTATGAACGCCAACGAAACGAACTTCGGGAAGCGTACATGAATCTGAATAAGCAAAAGTTGACCGATTCTGAAGAATTTCGTCAGCAGTTAGATTTGCTTCAAGCCGAAAACAATGAATTGAAAGCCAAATTGACACTTGCTGAAAAACGGTTGCTCGAAGTTGCAGAATTTGAAAATGCTTCTCGCGATCGACTCAGTGAGATATCCAAACTTAACGGTCAAATCGAAGCACGAGAACGAGAAGTGTCGAGTCTGCATTCTCAAATCCAAGCTCTACAAGCACAAGTAGGCGAGAAACAAGTCCTAGAAGCTCAACTAGAACAAGTGAGAACTCAGCTAAGAGAAGCTTCAACAACAATCACTAACCTGCAAAGTCAACAAAAAGTTAGTGGGGCTTTAGAAGTCGATCGAGAATTTGATGATAGTGATGATGGTATCGTTACAGACGCACAGCTTATGGTCGAAAACGAGACTTTGCATGGTGACTTGTCTGATGCTCTCAAAGAAATTGAAGAATTGAAAAGCATGATAGCTCATTTATCACCTGTTATCACTCCTGACAACACTTCTGATAACGTTTCTGAGAATGTTTCTGAGAATGTTTCTGATAACGTTTCTGATAACGTTTCTGAAAAAACTCCCAGTAAAAGCAAGAAACAAAAACTTGCTCTTGTTCACTAGAACCAGAAACAGAAGCAAAAACTCAGTAACAGCTTTGAACAACTGTTACTGAGAAAAAAGAGAGAAAGTTTGGGTTTCGGGGTTGGAGTTTTAAGTATTAAGTGAGGACTTAAACTCAATACTCATAATCACTCTCGTATCAACCAGTAATCGTCAAGCAGTAATAGGGTAATTGGCAATCGGTACTTGGTAATCGGTAGTAAGTAGATAGGCGGGATTAAACCGAATAATGTAACCGTATGTAAATAGGCTTAAGTTAGCCAGTAGAAAGCATTTGGACACTTTACATCGTTTACATAATTGCGTTTTAAAGCGCCGACTTACTTAATCAGGGGATAGAAACATGATAGACCTAAAAAAAGAAATTCAGCTAATGTTGATGGCACGATTTCCTTTGTTGTGGGTAGTAAGCCCAGAAGAGGAAACCGCCGAAGAAATTTTGTGTGATATAGCAAAAGCTAAGGAAGGGCAAATCTATTTTTGGGATTTTGCCAGAGGTTGGACAGATTCGGGTACATCCAAGGGAAATCCGATGCAAGCCTTGGAGCGGATCAGCAAAGCGCCGGCAATGGAACAAGTCACTTTGTTCGTCATCAAAGACATTGCGACTTTGATTGCACCGGGTGCGAATGGGCAGATAGCAAGTAACCAACTAGCGATCGTCCGGGAACTGAAAAATTTGGCAGTGACCATCGCCCGTGACCGTCGCTGTCTCGTCATTCTCTCCGACCAACTCCGAATTCCTCAAGAACTGCGCGAAGAAATTACGGTGGTAGATGTCTCCTTACCAGGCATCGAGGAGATATCGAAGTTGATCGATCGATTGGTTGGCAAGAATATCAAACTCAACGCAGAACAACGGCAACAGCTAACAAAGGCTTGCCAAGGGCTGACTCGGTGCCGAATTGCCCGCGTCCTTGCCAAGTGCTTAGTTCTGGGAAAAGTTGATATTCGGGCCCTCGCTGCGGTCATCGAGGAAAAGCGCCAAACCATCCGGGAGACAGGCATCCTCGAATTTATTCCGGTTCAATCTAGTTTGGAGTCGATCGGCGGACTCGAAAATCTCAAGCAATGGGTAACAGTTCGATCGCGCTCTTTTAGCGATGAAGCCCGTGAGTATGGACTCCCCAATCCCAAGGGGGTACTGCTGGCCGGCATTCAGGGAACGGGTAAATCCCTGCTAGCCAAGACGATCGCTGCTGAATGGAAACTCCCGCTGCTGCGCCTCGATGTCGGTCGGGTCTTTGGCAGTATGGTCGGCGAGAGCGAGAACCGCATCCGACAGGTCATTAAGTTGGCAGAGGCGATCGCACCGGTGATTTTATTCCTAGACGAAGTAGACAAAGCGTTCGCCAACATCACGTCTGGCATGGATGGAGATTCAGGGACAAGCCAGCGGGTATTCGGCGCGCTCCTGACCTGGATGCAAGAAAAGACCGCGCCAGTGTTTGTGGTGATGACTGCGAACCGCGCCGAAGTCCTTCCCGCCGAACTGATTCGCAAAGGTCGCATTGATGAAATTTTCTGGGTTGATTTGCCGAACCTCACAGAGCGGGAGGCAATTTTTCTAGTTCACCTCACCCGTGTCCGTCCAGAGCGAGTGAAGTCGGGAGACTTTGATTGCGGAATGTTGGCAAGTCAGTCACCGTCTCTCTCCGGTGCAGAGATTGAGCAAGTCATTTTTGATGCGATGCAAACTGCGTTCAGTGCCGGACGCGAATTCACAGAGCGAGATTTAACCATAGCGATTACTGGTTGCGTTCCGTTAGCGCGGATTGCTCAAGGTCAGATTGACGAACTGAAAACTTGGGCAATTCGATCGGGCGCTAAATCCGCCAGTATTGCCGATCGAAATGAAACACCTGTAACTCCCTACTCTAATCTCTCACCTCTTGAGGTTGACGAAAATTAATTGTTTCAAAAAGCGAAGTATAAATGCTTCGCTTTTTGGTTCTGATTTATGAAACAAATCATTACTAGAAAAAATGAGCTCGAAAATGAGATGGATGGAATTAAACTAGGCGAAGTATTTGCTAATCCCAATGTTAGAAACGACGGATACCTTCTCAGAAAACTGATTTGGAGAGATAAACGTCCTATTGGTTGGTGGAGTTATGGCAGATACGGAACCGATTACGGTCTTTTATGGCTGCAAAATTATGCAGGCTATTACTCACCTGATTTTTGTTTGGAATTAAAATCTGAAGAAATAGCCTTACAACGGGTTCGGAAAATTCTTGAAGAATGGGACCAAAATGATCAACGTCCTACTTGGACAGTTTAATGCAAGAGTTTAAAGTTAAGGAATTCGTCAAATAATTTGAGGTAAAATCCCCGCAGATTTTCAACTGCGAGGACTTATTTAAAGTTATTCGATGGGAGACATGGCAGCTCCAACTAAACTACGCATTGCCTCATCTAAAGTTGGTTTATAACCTTCGGTGTACGGGGAGACTGTTCCATCAAAGGCAAAAGGTATTGGATCTCCACAATACCAGTAAAAAGATTCTTCCAGTTCCACAATTCCAGCGTTATGGAAATAAATTTCGAGTCGCTCAGATTTTTGCACAAGCGCTCCTTTTCCAAAAAACGTGATTCTTTTCTGCATGAGATTTATAAGATAGTAAGCGACAGTTCACTATCTTATTGCGAAGCACTCTTACCAAACCAAACCAAACCCAAAATATGTACAACCCAGAAATTCAGGAATATGTTCATCCTCTATCATCGATCGAAGTCATTGATACTGATCAAGGTCAAAAAGAAGTGATAAATAATTGGGCATTCGCTTCAGTTATTTGGTCAACCGTCCTCGCTGGTAACAAAAATGCTTTGATTATGGTTAATGAGGTATTTCCTGATAAAAGCAATATTCCTTCCCTGATTTTGCGTTCCAAACAGGGAGATGAAGCAGCGATGAGAGATGCGATCGCCATTCTTGCCTTTGCGATCGAAAACAAATTAGATGAAACATTTGAACCCAAAGGAAATTAAATTATGCCTGATTTAATAAGTCAACCAAAAGAATTTCCAGCATTCGCTAATTACAAAGGTAAATGTGTCTGTGTTTGGAGAGCCGATGCCAAATTAGTTGCTGCTACCATTGCTGATGCAGAAAGACTCATGGGAACTAGAAAATGTTTGGATGGTTCTTGGCTTACCCCTCCAGAAGAAGGCACAGAACTTTGGGATTATGCAACTGCACTGCTTAATGACCCTGCACCATTTGTATCTGTAGAGGGTCAAATAGTAAGTCTTAGCAAGTTGGAAATACTTCAAGAAATTGTCAGGAAATAGTGATGTAATGCTTCGCTGTAAGAGAATGATTTTTTGAATTTGGAATCAGATTATGGCAAAGGCAATGATGGATGCTGAAACACTGGAAAAGGATTTGCAACATTTTCATGGAACTGAGCAATATTACAAACATTGGCTTGGAATTCACTATACCGATGGAGTCAAATATTTAGCTGAAAATGCTGAATGTTATTGGTTGATTGATGCGATCGGCTCTCATCAGCCCAGAGCTAACAGAATTCACCGATTAACAGAGTTTCAACTTTGGTTCCTTCATGTCGGAAATGCACATGAGTTTATCAAACCCAAAGGAGATAATGATGCTGTCTTAACTTGTTGGGAAGATACACCTACCAAAGAAACTCAACCTGTCATCATTCAGCAGATTCCGTTTACCGATTTCCCCTTGAAAGAAATCAAACTTTTCTTACAAGAGAAAGTCCTTCTGTTACCTAGCGAAAATTAAGCTCTAAAAGTCTGTCTTGTTCTTCACCTCTGGGGAACAGGGCACACTTTCGCACTACATCATTCAATTAATTTAGGAGCAAATCAAATGACTACCAACAAACAAATTCCCCAAGTTACACTCGAAGAAAAGCAAAAACAACTGGAAGAATTGCAGGCAAAAGTTGATACAGTTTTTGCTGAAGCAATAAGGAGAAAACTCAACACGCTTGATTTTTCAATTGAAGTTTGGCTAAATGCAATCTTAAAAAAAGATGCTTATGTAGCAATAGCTTGTCGCATGATTGGCTACAGTACCCATTTTCAGAGCGAGGAATTGCTGAAATTTATGCGATATTTAGCTAACGGAACTCTTGAAAAAAATGAGTCGATCGCACACCGCGCAGTCGATTTAATAAATCAAGGTTTAATTATCAACAATACCCTGAAAGAGGAGAACGAAAGTGTCAAATTTGACGTGTAAAGTCTGTAGCGGTCAGTTAATCTTTCTTGGTCAGTTAGGCTACTTGAGACATTACACTTGCCGAAATTGTGGGATTAATATTAACAAAAATCCCAAGATTATCAGAGATGAATTAGGTCGAGTAATTTCAGTGAAATACTAACAATGCAACTCGTACAAACCAAACAATGCGCTAACTGTCCCTGGAAAGTAGACAGAGATTTGAAACAAATTCCTGACTATAACCGGGAAAATCATGAAGCTTTGAAAGGAACAATCGTTGACCCAACTCTAGACCTGTATGAGCAATTAGCAAGTCCTAATGTCGCAATGGGTTGTCACTATTCCACTGATGAGAAACTGCTTGAATGTGTGGGCTGGATTTACAACCAATTGCGAAACAATAATCTGGCTCTGCGATTGGTATTGATGCGATCGAACCAGATATCACGGCTTGGGATGGATGGCGCACAACGAGCAACTTTTGCGGAAACTTTGAAAGATTAAGCCAACGCATGAATTGTAAAATCCCTGGTTGTCCCAATCCTTTAGTAAATGGCAGAACTTACGAATGCGGTAAATGCACTTCAGAAATTCTTGCTGCTGCCCGGTACGTTTCTCGTCCACTTTCAGAACTTTTAGGAGATTTAGAAGATGTCACATCTTAGTGTAATCCGAACCCAGATAAAGAATCCGATCGTCCTACAAGAGATTCTTCAAAAAATGATTGAATCAGGACTTGATGGAATTCTTGCTGGAGCTTACCTCGAAACAAACAGTCATATCCGTGACCCATTCGGTAACAGTAAGCTAGCAGAGTTTGTTATTCGGCGCAAACAAAGCTATCAGGGTGGTTACGACTTTGGCTTTAAATTGATAGAAGGGACAGATGAATATGAGTTTTTAACTCGTGATGGTTCCATTTATGCTGCTAAGAAATTTATGGAACAACTTTTACCCTGGTACGCACGGGAAAATACTCTAGCAGCATTAAGGAGTCAGGGGTTTAATATTGAGTCTCAAAGTGAAGAAAATGGCGAAATCGTAATAGTTGCTGGTAAATGGTGTTAGGTCTTAAACCATGGTGCTTCGCATAGGGAATTTAGAAACTTTAGCAGGAACAGAAACCATGATTTGGAATTTTACAAGCAACCAAGAAGGAAGCAATGTAGTCCTTGACATAGACGATTTTATTGAGATTATAAAATGTCTCGATCGTGCAGCCGATGCCTTGTTGATTACTACACGAACAACTCAAAGTAAATACGAGACAGAACCTGGTAGCTTAGCACTGAGATTGGTGCAACAGTTGGGTTATGATTCGATTGATTTGTCAGACAAAGATTGATCGCTGACGGCTTAGTTAAGTATCAAAAGCTAACTTAACTTAAGTTAATGCTTCGCTTTTAAGGTGTTAGGGAAACAGTTAATCTTGATTGTTTTCCGGTCAAATTACTAACAAAATGAAACACATTGTCGTCTTAGAAATCATTGATGGAAAGAAAGTAACAACAGAAGTCTTGGAAGAACCGCCAATGCTTTTGACTTGGTGGCAAATGTTCTTCTTGTTTAATCGTAAAACAGCTCAAGATTCGATTACGGAAGGTCGAATCATTACCTATATCTATATCGAGATATACGGTTGTGCTTTACGAAGCATCAAAGTTTCAGAAGTAGTAGAAAAATTGGAGTGAAATTATGGGGCATCACACAGAAGAAGCAATAGTAGACGAAGCTGCACGAATTCAAAAAGAGGTTGATAAAATTTTTGAAGCAGCTCGATCGAATAACTGGACTTTGGAACAATTCGCGGTCAAAGTGTTAGCTGGAACGACAGATTATGACCTTGGATATTTTGCAATTGCTGCTCAACTCCTTCAAAATGTGACCAACTTAGATGGGAAAAGTTCGATCGAAATCCTCAAGTTTTTAATCTTCAAAGTTCAGCAACAGGACACTCTGAAGATTAAGCAAGCACAGGAGATGTTTTTTCAGGGATTAGTTATTAACAAAGAACAAGCTGAGAAAAAATTAGCAAAAGATAAACAACAGCAATCGTCAAAATCAACCTCGAAAAAAAGGAGAAATTAGCATGAAGATTACTTACAAAGCTGATGACTGCGTAGGACAACTGAAACTATCGATCGCACTGCATCTGATACCGAATCTGCCACCAATCCCGCATAACGAATATCGGCTGATTGTAGCCGATCCTCCGTGGGCTTACTCGCTTAGGGAAACAGACAAGACTCACCGAGGCCGTTGCAGTTACCCATCCATGACCGATGACGAAATCCTCAATATGCCGATGAGTGCGATCGCAAGCTCAGACTCTTATCTGCTGCTGTGGGTAACAAACAACCATCAAGCGCTGGGGTTCCGGTGTCTCGATCGCTGGGGATTTACTCATCGATCGACTTTCACCTGGGAGAAAGTCACTAAGGACGGCAACCCCCATGCTGGCTTAGGTCACTACGGCCGGAATTGCACCGAGCATTTTCTGGTGGCTACTAAAGGTAAACCGGGTTGTTTCACCAGTCATGGTTTGACCACTATCAACAACCTCATCAAAGCTCCCCGTAGAGAGCATTCACAGAAGCCGAAACAGTTTTGGGGAATCGCCGATCGACTCGCTGACAAACTGGAGAATTGCGACAAGTTGGGCAAGTTATCGCACCCGTCGAGGATTGAACTATTTGCTCGGGAACAACGCCCAAATTGGGATGCCTGGGGTGCTGAGGCTAACTTGCCTAATGCTTTAGTTTGATGACCTTTCCCTAGTTTTTCATCGGAATTACTAGGGTTAAGTCATTCGATTATTGCTTCGCTTAAGGATATTGATTTGTCCTGTAATTGAGTTTTAGTCACCAAAATGAACATAGGCATGAGAGGTTTGACGATTGACGATAGCACCTACATAGTTCGAGCCCAGGACTATGGATATTGGGCTGATGAAAACTTTAAACAAATTGTCTCAAGAACTTACATCGAAGTCTTGAAATTCCCCTGCGAAATAGAGGTTACACCGTTCACCACATCTGAAGGAACCAAGTTAATAGGTTATCTATCCGCAACTCAAGGTTTAAGTAATTCAAATCCTGATTTCCGAGGTTTGCCAAAGTTTATCCCGTTTGATGATGAATTTTATGATGAGAAACGACTTACTTACTTTGGCAATACAGGTCTTTCTGTTGCCAAGAAAGAGCTATAAAAACTTTCAAACATTCGGCTAGCCAATGGTATTAAACGCTATCTGATAAAGAATTACGATCGAAAGATAATTATCAGTTTGCGGTTTTATGACGCTTGCCGTCAGTGCTGGTCTACAGCCTTCAAAACTGAGTTAATAGCAATCAAACCTCCCGAAATCTACAAATGGAATAACTATGTGTTTCGGTTAACTTTGACTGCTGATGAAGATGAAACAACAACTGCTTACTATACACTCTCAGGAAAGTACAAACGGGAGTTAACTTAAGTCTCTGCGTTAGTGCTTCGCAGAAAGGTATTGATTTGTTCTCTCTTATTTACCATGATGACAACCGTTCATAACGACTGCACAATGACAGAATCAGAGTCCAACGAATTGCCCGATATTGCTGAAAACGGGTTTATTATTGTCAGTGACTTTTTTGCACATCAGCATGAGTTAATTGAAACTGCACTGAAAAATAGTGAGTTTCAATATCTGATAGCCTTTCATCCTGATTCAAAGCAGCTTTGGAGATTAGGCGCTTTTAGAGTTTATGTTGCTCCCGAACATCTTGAAGCAGCTAGAACTTTCTGTATTTCGATCGAATTTGCCAACAAATTCAATAAATAATAGCGTAATAACTGGGTCGCTCCCAGTTAACAATACCATGCAATTCAGTTCTTCTGAACTTTTAACCAATTTGCCTTTCCCAACTAATGACCAATCCGATGTACCACGAATTTATATTCAACAGGAGGGTTCTTTTCATGGTACGTGGATTGAGGCTATTAACGCTTCTCAAATGCAGCAAAACATTGACTATATTCGGACTTCACTTAATAGTTCTGTTAAAATTACTTCATTTCAGAACTTCAACAGCACAGAATTTTTGATGACACCAGAAATGCCAATACCGTTGATCGCACAAGTAGGTAAAGGAATTGTCAAATATGGTAAACCATTTTCTGTTTATTTCTCCTTCTACGAGCATCGCCAAGAACCAGAAATCTTGAAAAACTTTCAAGAAGATTACAAAGGTTGTTTCGATCGCACTGAAGATTTTGTCAAAGAAATTCTTATCCAAGAAGCCTTTGATTCACAGTTAAAACGCAATAATCTTAGCTGGAATCATCTCAATTTCGAGGCAATTATCCGAGATTGGTTCTATTCGACAGAGGGAATTTATCGGCGGATGTTGGATGAAAAAGTCTACATTTTCAAACGTCGTTAACCCTTCGCTTTCAGATGTTGATATAGCGTAATTACTGGGTCGCTCCCAATTCTAAAAATGGTTTCACCTGAGATAAATATTGCTGGGCTGCACAAAGTAGCTGATTTTTGGTTCAACGAGCATCATCAAGTAGTTTCTGCTATCAAACAAATGACTCATCAGCTAGAGTTTTACGTTTATCAAGGCAGATTTACTCTTTACGTTTTGCCGGAAGATACTGAAGCTGCAAAAGTTTTGCTTGGAATTCCAGTTCAATAATAGCGTAATAACAAATGCCTTACTACATTTTAGTCACACTTGAGCAAGAGGTAGAAGTTTATACTACTCCTGAAATGTTGACCACCAAAGAAATTCAAGAAGTGATTGGTATTGAAGGAGCGCCAGCTAATTGTCAAATAGTAGAAGAGTTGAGTTTTTCCGATACTTCGATCGTCATGCTTTGTGACGCTGATCTCGTATCGAAAGAACTTCAGCCAACTTGTCTTACGCAAAATGGCGATGTTGTTTGTGGTCAGGTACTAATTCTCGCAACTAATGAATCCCCAGACGATTTGTGCTTACTTAACGTGCGTCAAGCCAAAATTGTCAAAGAGGAACTGAAATTGTACCCAAAACCAGTCAAGCCAGAACACAATTTTAGTGCTTCGCTATGAGATATTGATTGATTCTCTACGTCATTTACTGGAGCCAAAATGTCACGATTTTACGCTTTAATCAACTCAACAGGAATTCAAGAGGTAAAGGCAACTGAAATGCCAACGGTTGCAGAAATTCAAAAACTTGTAGGAATTCCCGGTGAAGAAGCTTTCTTTGAAGGGGTTTATCGGTGCTATTCTGACCCATTGATCGCTATTTTGTGTGATGATGAATTCTTAATGAAAGGCTGTCAACCGACCTTACTTACTCCTGATGGCATTACTCTTCAGGGACAGCTTTTGATTGTGGCAATGGATACGCAAATTGAAGATTTCTGCTTGTTGACTCAGAGACAGCTAGAAATTGTCAAACAAGAAAGCAAAATCTATCCGTTATAGCCACGCTAGCAACAAATTCACCCGTAGCTTGCGGGCGCGTAGCGCATCGTCATGCCCTAGTTGAAACACTGGGCATGACTCGCTTCAACATCAATAAAACACGAAGTAGCAAATAATGTTAGACCAACAAAACCCTAGAGAATATGATGCGGTACTCGGCGGTCAAGTCTTGGTTCCCGAAGGCGCTGCGGTGCTCGGAGGTCTACCCGGTGTCAGGAGGCGTTTAGCATCACCTCATCTAGCATCGCAAATTGGTGCCATGTCTGAAGCTTGCAAATATGGTGAGCCTGGTTTTGATTTGATGGTTCAGTTTTTGAAAGATAAATCGATCCTCTCCGAGGGCTGCGCCAACGAACCAACAGTAAAAAGTGCTGGAAAAATTTGCGTTTCTTCAATGTTAAATGATACTTTAGTGACTGATGATTTAGGATGGTATCTTATTGGATATAGAGTGCTATACAATGACAGTAAAATAGATACTTTGCGATTAGCTTGTCAAAAACTTCTTGCCTACATACACACATTGTATGGCAAAAAGAAATGGTATTTTACGGGAGGCTATAGCTATATCACCTTTTCTCAAGTTCAAGATCGGGAATGGGCTAAAGGCAACAGAAAAAATTTGAGTGATTCAATCAACCACTTAGTACAAATTCTTTCAGCCGAAAAGCTAAGAAGAGTAATAATTTTGAATTTTGTTTACTACTGCCAAACATATTATGATATTGGCGTAGCCTATCAGAAGGAAGTACCTAGAAATAAGTTTCCTGACAATATTGAACCGAGATTGTTAAACCAAGGCATTTATCACAGCTTGCTTCCTTGGTTTGAAGAGGATTTATCAAGACTAATTTCTTCCTCATTTGAAGATTTGGTGATTGAATAATTAGCTAGCTTCGCTTTGAGATTGTGAGTGATTTAAGGAGAGAAATAATGGCAACTTTAAAAGCTTTGATGATGTCTCTGGCAGGCAAACCCAAACCTAATCCAGCTCAAGCGGTTTGGGTGGTCAATTGCCCCCTGGCAGAACATGATGATTTTGCTGGAGCAATCGGTGAAGCTGAATGTGAACTTGAAGATAAATTCCGATTCGACAGAGATGGCGTTTTTCTTGGCACTACAGCTTCCTTGGCGGGTTCGTAGCTTGCGGGCGCGTAGCGCATCGCGCACCTTACTGCTGAAGAAATCAATCGGGGTTGGGCATCAGTTTGCCAAATGATGAATTGGTAATTACCTCATCAGGAGTCAAGATGAGGTATAGCCAAGGTATAAGCGAGGTATAGAGTCAGCGCAGGGGTCGCAGATTTGCCACCCCTGACTGTTGATAGCTTATTGCAAAGTCTAAGCTTCACTGTAAAGTAGTGATTCCTTAGCGGATTTTGATCGTACTATGCACAGCCCAGATTTTTCAATACCTCAAGAAGTCGAAAACCTACTGAGAATATGTTCTGTAATTGAAGAAGCTTCATGGCTCAACGAAGAAGGTCAGCTCTTACCTTGTGAAGTTAGTCATGAAGTCGTTGCCCCTCAATTTTTACCCGGCAACGCAGCGAAATTAGTTTGTTTCTCTCAACAAAAGTATGTGACGATTGGCTTAACTCCCATCAAGCTCTTTCAAACCAAAGAGAGTGTTTGGGAAAGTGCTTGTCTTGACGCTGTTTCTGAATTAGGTTTGTCCAATATTCAGATTATTACCCAACCGATCGTTACTCAGGTCATCGACAAAGCTACTAAATTGATTCAGTCTTTAAATTGGTGGTTGATATAACAGTTTCTTGTTTCTTATTTCTTGTTTCTTGTTTTGTTTCTAGTAACGTTTCTAAAAATGTTTTTGGTAATGTTTTTGGGAATGTTACTGGCAATAAAAATAGTCAAAGTAAGATTTTGCTTCGCTGTAAGGGTGTGAGATTGAGGATTAAATAATGTCACAACCAGACTTTGATGTTGAAAATTGTACCTGGCAAGCCAAAGATGGCAAAGTAATAAAATACACAAAAGAAACTCATCAGCTTACTACCTGGGAAGATTGGAATGAATATCATCTACAAATCACCAAATGGCCCAAAAATACATCAATTGAAATTGTGGTACTTAGCGGTGATGAAGGATATGACTCTGAAAGCCGATGGTCAAGTTCTGAAGTTTATCGCTATGTCAAAATGCCTCATGCTGAATTTGAAGCACAGAGAGAGGAACTTATTCGCAAAGTTCTTGAGTTAGCAAATCAACAATTTGGTTATTTAGCATTCTAATAGCGTTTATCTGGGTCGCTCCCAGAATTCTTACTTATCATGACAAACTACGAACACAGTAAATTAACGCTGGGTAGAATCCTAAAAAATGCTCGGCAAGAACTTGGTTTTAGCCAGAAAGATTTGTGTAAATTGCTGGTAATTCCATCAGAAGATGAAGAGTTTCTTACGATCGATCGATACCTATTATCGAAAATCGAAAATAATAGAATCGACATCCGAACCAGTGAGTATGACTGGCTCACCATCAGAATTGCTGCAATCTTCACTCTCAATGCTGCATGGCTTGAAGTAATTCGTCAACAAACAGAAGTTGAACCTCTGGACTTAGAAAACGCCGTAGCAGTATTTCCCATTTACTTCAATCGCAAAACCTATGACCTATAAAACAGTGTATCTGCATCGGATGGTGGCAGAACAAACTCTCGATCGCAAGCTCAGACGGGCGTGAAGTTGTTCATCACCTGGACGAGGACAAATCTAACAACTCGCCAGAAAATCTGGTAGTTTGTTCCAGCGCTTCTGTTCACAGACGCCCTGAATGTCCGTTCTCTGAGACAGAAACTTGAAGTCGAGCTTCCTCTGATTCAAGAAGGCGATTTGTGGCTTTAAATCAACAGCTTGCTCAAATAAGTTATTCCAGTTCCAGTAAACCATTTTGGGTATTTCCCTGAAAACACAACACACGATTCTTGCCGTTACAACAGCTTTGACCGTCGCACTAGCAGCAACCAGTCCTCTATTTACTTCAGGCAAAGTAACTGAAGCTAGCCAAGTCGATCCATATCTTGGGGAATATGATGAAGAGTCATATCCGATCGGCATTCAAATTGAAGAACTAGAAGGCAACCGCCAAAAGTCACAGTAATTCTTCAGTAATGCTTCGCTGTAAGGTAGTGTTGTTTCTTTCAATGCTATGAACTTAGAACAATTAGTTCGATTTCTGAAATATGAAGCCGATCTCCCTACCTTTTTCCAGACTTCTGCCAACTATTACTACCACAATCAAACACTACCTTCAGAGATTGAAACTCAGAAAATCAAGGTAGTTTTAGCCGTCAGCGATCAAAAAGAAGGTCAGCAGCCAAAGAGTAATGATCCACTCTATCAACAAGCCTATCAAATCGCTCAGTCTATCTAGTTGGAGCTGATAAGTAGATGGAAGGCATTAATATTTGGTCTGGCTCTGATATTGGAATTGGTGCAGCTTTGACCAATCCCACAGAGCTAGCGTTCCGAAAGGGCAACATCAAAAATCGCTACCCGGTAACATTCAGAGGCGTGAATTTCCGTGATGCTGAATCTGCATATCAAAAGTACAAAAGTCGTGATCTGCAGGAATCGATCGAGATTATGACGGAAATCATTGTGTGCAAATTACAACAGCATCCGCGACTGTTTGAAGAGATTACCAAACGAGGCGGTGTTGAATGGCTTAAGCGATGCCGTCACATTGTTGGAGTAAGAAATAGTCGTTGGGAAGGCTACGGATTGGAAAGCAATTTCATCCTGTGCTTGGTATTTGCCTATCAATTGTGTAGTGAATAGCGTGATTGCCGGGTCGCTCCCGGTCTTAAATTATGTCTAAGCCTAAGTCTGAAATCAAGTTTGCGATTCTTAAGGCGAGTTATTGGGTTGGCCATGCTACTGAATATGGCAGCGTTTACTGGTTACTCGAAATGAAAGGAAAATGGTCTGAAGAGTTTGAAGCAGCCGAATTCTTCGATACTCGATCGGATGCTGAATTACGCTTAGCTGAGGAGAATCGTGCTTCTGAAAATCCTCATAGTTCCATTGTTGAAGTTGAATTGTACCGTGATTAAGTTAATGCTTCGCTCTGAGATTTTAACTTTAAGGAGGCTCAGTCATGACAATTACAGTCGAACAAATCAAATCAATCCTTGCTGGCACTGAAGAAAATCTGCGACTTTTGCAGAAGCAGCCAGAGTATCAGGCGCTCGAACAGAGCGAGAATTTTGTCACACCAAATGAATTAGGTTTGGCGGATGCTATTCAGGCACTGAGTGAAGTTTATCAGGCAATTACTGAATCTGAATGCGATTTAGTCAGTGCTGTCGTTAGTTCACAACTACCCCCGAGCGGAATTTCTCACTAATTAATCAGCGCATAGCCGGGTCGCTCCCGGCAGTCTCATGAAATCTACAACTGTTGAATGGAATCCCCCCACTGCTGAAGAATTGCCGTGTAATTGGTCAGTTCAGGCGATCGGACCTGATGGCGGAGCTTATAGAAGTCGCGACGGTTTGGTTGTAATAATTTCTTGTTGCATAGAAAAAGACGGCAATTCGTGGGTTCATCTCTCACTGTCTCGGAAAAAATCACTTCCAACTTGGATAGATTTGGTCAAAGTCAAAGAGATTTTCTTGGGTGCGGACGCTTTGGCACTTCAGATTCTGCCTGCTCGATCGGAATGGGTAAATCTTCATGAGTTCTGCCTCCACCTTTATCAATGCCTTGACCAACGACCAATTCCCGATTTTCGCAAACTAGGAACCATCTAAAATGACACTCGATCCAAATGACATGAGAACCTACCCGGTTCAACAAAAACCATGCAAAACTTGTCCGTTTAGTGGTGAAAAACCATTACCCCTCTGTCCATCAGATTTGGCAATATACTACGAAAACTTGATGGGGAATGGGCAACACATTTGTCATAGCACGAATAACACCAAAATCTGTCGGGGTGGCCGAGACATACAACTAAAATGGCTCTGTTCGATCGGTTTCTTAGATGAGCCGACTGACGAAGCTTTCAACGAAGCAGTAAACTGGGCCTTAAATAATAAGGAGTCAGCAACGTCAACGACCCATCACTAAATCTTAGATTCTAGTGATGGCTTGAGAAATCAAGTCCATAGTTGACCCGTCTAAGCTCCCTGAGAGCTAAGTTATCTAGGTCACAGCACCCGAGAATGCTTCAACAGTTCTCGGCTCTGCTGTCAGTTATTAAACGTCCGATTTGGGTTTAGGCAGTGTGGCTGACCTCGACACCGCCTAGATAACATTGACCAGTTGAACTTTACCCTAGCAATAGGAGCTTTCAAATGCCCAATAGAAATGCAGTTTTTGTAATTGATGCCGATCGCCTGTTGCCGGGGAAT
Source organism: Microcoleus sp. w2-18bC1 (assembly GCF_036700365.1). NCBI lineage: Bacteria > Bacillati > Cyanobacteriota > Cyanophyceae > Oscillatoriales > Microcoleaceae > Microcoleus > Microcoleus sp. w2-18bC1. The sequence goes on along the minus strand of NZ_JAUBOS010000006.1, from coordinate 20,580 downwards.
GTACCGGGGTTGGACGATCGGTGAAGCAACTGTTGGCAAAATATTCTTACTAATCATGATCGCTGCAATCATGTTTCGCTTGTGGCAATCGTGGCCGCATGAGTTTGTGGTGTTAAGTGTCTGGCCTCAAGGCGCGTTTTGGGTGTTTGTTGGGGGATTAGTCGGCTGCACTTCCAAGTGGGGTGTCGAGCGAGTGTTTTCCAGTTGCTAAGAAATTAAGGGTACCGTTCCGAACTATCGCTTTACATCGAATCTCTAGCTCGCAACACTTGGAATAGCCCAGTGCAGAGGGGGTTTCGTACTTGGAATAAGTTATTCCGCATTGGGGACATCAATTAGTAAACAGCGGGTAAGCGCCTAAAAGTTCTAAGTGTTGCAGGATAAGTTCGCCATTCTAGTAGCTCGCGCTCTCTTCCATAAATTATCCATCCAGTTTTGTGTTGGGGCTTTCTTAAAAATCCAGTTAAGTGCTGCTGGTGTTGTGATCTGTTAGCACTTGTGCTATATTCTGAAGTCTTTATCCTTCTAAAATGCTTAATTTTCGTGCAAGTACCGGGTGTGACAGTAATAGCCAGCACAACCCTTGCTGGTCATAGGATGTAGCCATGACATCCTACTGATAGGACTATGCAAGTAGCATACGCGAATCAGCTTGCAAGGTGTGTCAGACTTTGATTATGGATAGATTATCAGATTATCATGGGTTTCTTATCGGGTCCACCTTATTAATTGGGAGACTGGCATAGATTCTGGTTAAGTAAGTTATTCTATAAAACTATTAACTAATCAAGATGTAATGTTTTAATCAAAGAATTTATTAATGCAAAAGTTTAATAAAGTCGTAAAAGTACAATACAATTAATTGTATAAATTTTACAGCAAGCAACAAGTGTAAAATTAACAGGTGCGGACATCGGCTACACTTGTCTACGTTCGTTGGTTGGAAGAAGTGAGGTATGTGTGCAGACTAGGTGTTTAGAGTCACAGGTGGTATTTGCTTCGAGCGAGGAGCTATTTCAGATTAAGGTGCTTGCGGATGTGCATCGGCAAGAGATAGGCTTTGTGAATCGGGCAGTTCTGGCAGAAGCGATCGCAAGCGGTGAAATTCTTTACCACCCCTTCGGCTTTCTCCATTTTCATCACCGTCGAGACAAAATCTCTACTCTTTACCATCTTTGCGTTTCCCCCGACCACCGCAGGCTAGGCATGGGTCGTCAGCTTATTTGTGCATGGGAAAAACACAGTAGGAAGTGTGGTATTACAAAACTGCGCCTAAAATGCCCCCTGGACATAGAAGCTAACGGGTTTTACAACAAGATGGGATTTGATCGGGTACAAATTGAACCTGGTAAACGCCGCTCTTTGGTTGTTTGGGAAAAGATATTATGCTCTAATATTCTCCTGACAATTCCCAAGTTTGTGGCTGCCGTAAGTGCTGGTGGCCCTGAGATTGAACGCAGTCGGCAGTTGTGGAATTCTAGCGGTGATCGGCGTAATCCCTTTGAAAACGTTCTTTACTCACCGATAACGTGTCCAGCTTCTACTACAGAATACTTTCGTAAACAAAAAGATGTGGGAAACATTTCGGAAGTCTGGCTAGATTGCGGTGCATATCAGGTGCAACAGGGGAAATTTACTTACGATCAACTGCTGGAATTTTTAGATAATTTTTATCGCAATAATACCTGGGCAGATGGGTATGTATTGCCCGATATTGTACCCATCTCAACTGATTCAGATGAAATAGTGGAGTACAAAGTTCGCGAAACGCTTTACCATTGCGAAAAATTTTTCGGTAAAATGCCTGTTTATGTACAAGAACGCGCGATCGCCCCCGTACACGGACGCACTATCAACCAAATCAATCGCTGCATTGAAACCTATGCAAAAATGGGTATTACCCGTATCGGCTTTGGCTCTTGGGGAACGTCAGGACCCAACGGCAGCGTTAATATGATTTCTGAATCTAGTTTGGCATTGTTTAAGATTGTTGGCAGTATCGCCCGCGAAAAAAACATGAAAGTTCACTGCTTTGGCATTGGCGGTCCAAACAGCTTTTATCGCCTCCGCAACAACTCCCTTGTACCCCATAGCTTAGATAGCTCAACCTGGTCAAAAGCCGGAGCCTTCGGCAGCATCTTTTTTCCGGGTACTTCTCAAATTCAAATTACCGTTAGACGCGGTTTTGAAACTACTAAAACTGGTCTAGAGGAACTCAAAAAATCTACGCAACATTCATGTTTCTTTTGTCAAAGTATTGATAAATTGAGAACCAGCCGAGAATATCGGATTATGCACAATTTGACTGCTTGGTTAGATACTTTAGAACGCGCTTTATGAGCAATAAATTAACTTTACATATTCAGCAAAATACTACGCTAGAAAGAGTAGCTATAATTCTTGATTTTTTGAGAAATAAAGAAACAAATTTTGAACAACTTGGAGCTAGTTGTAATTTAGGGCTTTCCGTTCTCCAAAAAGTGGTATTTCCATTCTTGCGAAATCTTTCAATTATTTCAAAAAAAAATCCCCCCTCACTGACACCTCTTGGTCAAGTTGCAGCTAAAATTCAAGAGTCTAACCCCGAATTGCTAGGAGATTTTTTACATTTAGTAATTTATAATCTACACCAAGAAGAAGCTGAAAAAAGGTTTTCTTGGACTTATGCTACAGTTGTACAACAACTCTGGTTGCGAAAAGAAGTTGTTTTATCACCGCCCGAAAAAAAGTCCCTAGTTGGAGAAGTAATTGAAAAGGCTGCTGTGAAGTTTGAACTACCTACCAGTGAAATAGCATTTAGTGATACGAGTGTGGCTGGTGTCCTCAATTGGCTGCGATCGTTATCACCCAGTGTTATAGAACCAGAAGGCAAATACGAACACTTCAGCCGTCGCTACTTCAGCGCCGCTCCTATTTTACTTCAGGCAGTAGACACAATCTACAAACAGCAACAACGAACCTATGGAGTCAAGATTTTCTTGCGAGAAGAAGTTCAAGAGGCTATTTGTCAAATGTTGTTGCTAGATCCGAGCGGATTAGATGGTAGCATAGATAATGCTAAATGCACCTATGATTATGATCGAGGTGGCTTCTTTGACTGTGGCTATGAAGGGGGATACGGACAATGGGTAATGCTGACTCAATCCCCTGAGTGGACTCAATTGCTTTAGCTAAGTATTAGCATTCTCCGAGACAAACTTTATATTTACAATCCATGAAAAGATTATTAGAACAACTAGACTCTATCCAAGCAATTGTCGATACAGTCAATCCCTCCCAGATAGAAAATGAGCCTCAAGAAGTAGCCAGAGTTTATAATCTATATGTAAGCACCTATAACCCAATTGAACCCGTAAAAACTCTAAAAGACCATTTGATTGAGGAAATTGGTAAGGGTAAACCTGTTACGGGCTACCTCAGTGCCGACTATGGGTATGGTAAGACAGCAACACTAATTTATTTATGGCAGCAGTGTCAGGATCATAAGATAATCGCGGTGCCACCTTTCAAGTTTAAAGAACTGGGAGATTTGATGGTTGCCACTTATGGCTGGATAAAAACGTGCCTCAAACCAGAATTTATTCCTCAGATTGAGGGACTGTATCGCAAATATGGTTTGAAGTCTCAGCAAAATATAGCAGCAGAAATAGCGCTTAAGTACAAGTTATCTGAAGACAAAGCTTTAAAAATTATTCAACAATTAAATACTGACACCACAAATACTGATAATGTTTTGAATTTTTGGCAGGAAACAGTTTCTATCCTTCGACAAGCAGGTTTTGCAGGTTTAGCAATATTTGCGGATGAAAGCCAAGAATTTTTGCGGACAGAAGAAGGTGCTAGCGTTCGCATCCAGATTTTGAGCGATTTAGTTAAAGGAATGCGAGCTTTGGGTTCTACGCCTGTTGCATTAATTCTAAGTATGCCGACTACTCCGACTGAATCAGCTATTGAAGAACAAGCTGGTGATATTATTCACCGTATGAAGGAACAGAAAGTATCTCTTAGATTAGCTGGTGCGTACAGCTCTGAGTTCCCAGCAAAACTGTGGAATTATTTGTGTACTAATTTTCTGGAAGACAAGGCGCAGCAAAATCACTTGGCACATCCAGCAACAATTGAAAGTTTAGGGCAATTATGCGATCGACAAAACTTCAGCAATGGCCCTCGCACCGTTATTGAAGTATTTAAACGCATCGTCCATTTTGCCCAAAATAATCAGCATCCCTATACTCCTTTAGATTTGATTCAGGATTATCTAGAAGGACAAGTACAGTTATATGGTACGGAACAACACAAAATTAGCAATACTATCAAAACCTTGGAGCCATTGATCTCCTTTCCAAAACACCCCAAAGGACGAGAGGTAATCAAGCTACTCGCGGGTTTCCCTTCAGGTCTTTCTGAAAATGTAGCTAAACAATTTCAACTCTTAAAGGAGTTGAAAAAACTAGCAGAAGATGACAATTTTTACGGACTGCACATTATACAGCCGACTGAGCGCACTTTTGCTTTAGTTGCCCTTCTTCAGACAAGCATTCCCACAGTTGTAGATAAAATTCTAAATCGATTTCGTCAACAATGGTTTGGAGAGTGGAATGATACTCAAAAAGAAGAGATGGCTACAACGATTTTTAAGTCGGAAATTATTTCTTTACTCTTCCCAGTTTCTAGAACAGGTCAGAAAGCCAATTGGTCATGGCGTTATAAAGGGGAGTGGAAGCAGGATAGGTTTGGAGTTTTTAATTTATTAGATGGGGCTCCAGAAAGATATAATGCGGATTTTCCTAAGCGTTCTCTTGTTATCAGTGTCGGGAGTAAAGAATCTGGTTTAATGAGGTTTCAATCCCCAGAAGAAACTCACTTAGATTGGCGCTTTTACTTTAGCTATGAGCGAAAAGCAACCGTCGTTCCACAAGTTTTAACTGCGATCGCCGGAACTAATCAAGTAGACTTCCATCTTCAGTTAGGTCGAAGTTTTGAAGGCGAATATCCCACATCCTTCGGCTTACTCCGCAAAGTCATGCCTTCCGAACAATGTTCTGTTTGTACGCTGCTGAGTCTGTCTCATTATATTCAAGACTGGCTCTCAAACAATCCTGAAGTCAGTAAAGCCGATCGCTCTAGATTAGAACACCATCGCCAAGAGTGTCACCAGTATGCCATGCGATTGCTGTTTCCGGCGATTTCGCCTCAAACTTGGGAAATTGGGGGCCTCAAGGGGGTAAATGGCTCAGACAGTAAACTTATCGAATCAGTGTTCTATCAAAAATGTAAAGCCTTATTTACCGATTATAAGTCTTTCTATAATAGTCTGAACCCGACGTTACGTAAATATAAGTTTCTCTTGGAAAAAACACCTTTATCTGTTCGCACAGGTCGTCAGTTATATCAAGTTTCCAAAGAAGAATTTGAAAATCTGTTTGAAATGGGGAGTTCTAGCCTACCCAGTGTTTTAGCGGTTTTCAAACAACATGGCTTGATGAGTGGGGAAAAAATTGCCAAGCGGAAAGAAGGAAATTCCCAAATTAAATTTACAGAACATCCTTTGGAATCGTTTATTAAAGAGAAACTGCAATCACAAGGCAGAACACAAACAGTTGAGACGGCGTGGGGACAGCAAGATGTTAAAGCATTAGAGTATTCAAAGTTATGGAAAGCAGTTAAACTTCTTGGCTATCTTGAAGACGAGTTCCAAGAAGCTCTTGAATGGTTGCAGCGGCGACGCTACATAGAGTGGGCGCGTTCAACGGATATTATCCGCGAAGCCAGTTTGGAATTAGAGCCAGAGGAGTTAAATGGTCAATTAAAAGAACTCCGCGTTCGGGTTACTTCGTTACTTGAAAGTTTTGATGAGACGATTTTACATGAAATCAATGAAAAGATAAATGAGGAGGAAAAAATTCTTGATGCTAACCATGAGTCTGAGGTAGCTCTCGACCAAGTTCATAGAAATATTCAAGCCGAACGGGAGCTTCTAGAAAATTTTTGCATTGAGAGGCGCTCAACCCTGCAAAAAGAACTGCGTGGAATTAAACTCAGGCTAGAAAAATTCACCCTAGACTTGAATGCTTCTAAAATTAGTCAAATGATTGAGAGTGATAGTAGCCTAGAAGCTTGTCTCAATGCCCATCGGATAATTTTGGAAAGGCAAGTAAATCAGCTAGATAAAAATTGCCAAAGCCTAGCTAGTTCGCTTAAACTAAATGAAATTGATATACGGGCATTGCATCATCAGCTAAAGCATTGTCAGCAATTTTTGCTAACTTGCGAAACCACTAAATTAAGGCTTGAGGAGTTGGTAGATGGTTTAGAGAAGTGGCGGATTATTCTAAATCGAGCACAGATGTTACGAGAGAATTTGAATAAAGACCCAGTTCGCTTGATGCGTTATGATGATGACTTTGTTGACCGGGTTGTTACGCATTTTAGCAACAATCAGCTTGAGAGTTTTAGACAGTACGATTTACTGCAACAACCTTTGGTTGAACTTGAAGAGGAAATTAATGGTGAACAGCGATCGCGTCGAGAGGCTTTTGACCAGCTACTAAGCCGATATGAGAAATTACTGGAGCGGATTGGTTCAGGAGAACGTTATTTGAGAGAGCGTTGCCGATTTGATGACGAAGACTGTGATGGTTCCTACCTTGCATTACGACAAGTTTTCCTGGAAAAGCTGCAAAACTGCTGTGGAAGCAAAATTACTGAATCGGAGGAATTAGAAAAAGAGTTAGCTTTCTTAGGGCAAGAAAGTGAACAAGACGTGACTGAGCTGTTGAATCAACTCAGCAGTTTAAAAACCGAGCTAGTATCCCAAAGAAACCAGTTGCCAACGGCTATAGAGGATTTGGAAAGCCTTGAGGCGCGGATAAATGAACTTAAATCCCTTTCTGACAGGGGACAGGTTCTTCGCGGGGAATGGAGAAAACTTCAGTTTCACAAGGATGAAAATCTCAAAGATCAAGAAAGACGGCTTTTAGATACTGTTCGTCCTGGAGAAAGCCCGATTACAATTAGCCAACTCCGGCAGCGCACGCCTGACAATGAGGGCTTGTGGGAACTATTGAAGGCTTTGTATAAGAAGGGGCATCTGGAGATTACACTCCGCCGACGAGATTGAGGTGAGAGAGTGGCATCATCTTAGCTAGCAAATTAATCAATGTGACACTAGGAGCTATTTAAGTACCTAAAAGTTAGAGCAGTCATAGCGCAGATGTAGCGACTGTATCTGGCTTTTTTGCACCTGAAGAAGCGGCAAATTTTTGAAGCGACTGCCCAGCTAGTTGCCACTTTGGACAGTCCCAATGTCAGAGCGCTCACGCCACGGGTAGCTGAACTTAAGTAGTTTTCATTTAGTAGTTTTCAATTTAAAGGAATCCTCATAAGCAACCTTACTTGTTCTCCAATGACAAATCCAAATACCCAACTTGACTTTTTCTTGCAGGTACTCGCGGTGATCGCAGATAACCCTAGCCCACGAGTCGTGTACCCACTGATGGCAGCCAACATAGATAAACTGAATGATAACTTTACTCAGTTGTTACGAAACTGGGCAACTACTATCCTCCCTAATTTGGATGAGCCAGCTAAGGCAGAAAATTTCGCGGAAGTTATTTTTCTATTCAGCAACCGGATTCAGCAATTTCCGCAAGGGAATATAGCAAGGAACTTTGAGATTGCAATTACTGGCTATGAAATTGCTGCCACTGTTTTTACTCGTGAGTCATTTCCCAAAAAATGGGCGAAGCTTCAAAATAATCTTGGTGGTGCTTACGCTCACCGCATCCTTGGGGAGAGCGCAGATAATTCAGAACAAGCGATCAACTGCTATCAACAGGCTTTGCTGGTACGTACCCGTCAGGCTTTTCCGGTACAGTGGGCAATGACCCAAAATAATCTTGGCGAAGTCTATAGCGGTCGTGTCCTTGGGGAGAGGGCAGATAATTTAGAACAAGCAATCAACTGCTATCAGCAGGCTTTACTCATATGCACTTGTGAAGACTTTCCTGAACAGTGGGCAATGCTCCAAAATAATCTCGGTCGTGCCTACAGATACCGCATTCTTAGGGAAAAGGCAGATAATTTAGAACAAGCGATCAACTGTCATCGCCAGACGTTGCTAGTACTTACCCGCGAGGCTTTTCCAGAAAAATGGGCAAAAACCCAACTTAGTCTTGGCGATGCTTACAGTGAGCGCATACTTGGAGAGAGCGCAGATAATTTAGAACAAGCGATCAAGTGCTATCAGCAGGCTTTGCTGGTATTGACCCGCGAGGCTTTTCCTCAAAAATGGGCAGAGGTGCAAAATAATCTTGGCATTTCTTACAAAAACCGTATCATTGGTGAAAAGCTGGACAATATAGAACAAGCGATCAACTACTACCACCAAGCATTACTGGTATACACTCGCGAGGCTTTTCCACATCCATGGGCAATGACCCAACACAATCTAGGTATCGCCTACAGCTATTTGAGTGGCATCCATAATGATTGTGATGGAGGTTCTCTTCGTTCATCAGCTATCAGATGTTTTACAGAAGCATTACAGGTACGCACCCGCAATGCTTTTCCTCAAAGTTATGCTGCAAATAAATTTTACTTAGGGTTTGCCTATCAAAAAGATAACCAGTGGCAGTTAGCTTACCATAGCTTTGAGTCAGCAATTGATACCGTAGAATTCCTACGTGGTGAGATAATCAAATCTGGGGATGAAGCCAAACAGAAATTAGCAGAAGAATGGAACGAACTTTACGTAGGCATGGTAGAAGTTTGCTTGACGTTAGGCAAAATGACTGAAGCGATAGAATACGTTGAACGCAGCAAAGGTCGCAACCTAGTCGAACTACTAGCTAACAAAGACCTCTACCCAAAACTTGACTTTTACCCCAACCTAGAAACTTACCAGATTCATTGCGACCAACTCGACCAACTGCGAAGGGAAATCCCAACTAAACAGCGACAGTTAGAACTATTAATCAGAAGTCGGGAGTCTGAGGAGAGATATCGCGAAGAGATAGAGCAACGGCGGCATGAGTTGAATCACTTGCAACAGCATCGGGATGAACTGCTACGGGAAATCAACCAACTAGACTCTAGCTTTACATTCACCCAAAAAGTTAAACCCATCCCCTTCGAGGACATCCAGAAATTACTACCAGACAACCAAACCGCCCTTATTCAGTGGTACATCCTGGGTGACAGATTTCTTACCTTCATCATCACCCAATCCTCAGTACCTGACCTCTGGCAGTCCGAACCAGGCGATTTACAAGCCTTAAATCACTGGCTCGACGAGTATTTGCAAGATTATGACCAGCCGTTAAAAACACATTGGCGAGAAAACTTAGAGTCTCGTCTCCATAAGCTTACGGAAATTCTGCATCTAGAAGACATCCTCAAGCGAGTGCCAGACAATTGCCAACAGGTAATACTGGTTCCCCATCGCTTACTGCACCTCCTTCCTCTTCACGCTATGTCCTTGCCTAACCAGCAGGACAAATGCCTTTTAGACAAATTCCCCAAAGGAATTCGCTATGCTCCTAGCTGTCAGCTATTGCAACTGAGTCAACAACAGGAACGCCCCTACCTGACCCACCTCTTTGGCATTCAGAATCCCACTCAAGACTTAAATTATGCCAGTCTTCAGGTGCAAACTATTCGCCAGCACTTTGACTCGGCACAAGTTCTAGTAGAAACAGCAGCGACCAAAGCGGCACTGATTAACGATAATAATTACGCAAAGCTGTTACATTCCGCCCACTGCCTTCACTTCGCTTGCCACGGAGATTTCAACGAAAAATCCCCTCTGGAATCCTATCTGAAGCTGGCTAATAATGAACTCCTGAGTTTGGGAGAAATCTTTAGCCTCGACATCAATCAATGCCGTCTCGTCACCCTCTCCGCTTGTGAAACGGGCTTAACTGACCATACCAGCATTAGTGATGAATACATTGGTTTACCCAGTGGCTTCCTGTTTGCAGGTAGTCCTAGTGTTGTGAACAGTCTTTGGAAAGTTGATGAACTGGCAACGGCTTTCTTGATGATTAAATTCTATGAAAACCTCAGAAAACGTTCAAAACGGGAATTGGGAGATGTGGCGATCGCACTCAACCAAGCTCAAATCTGGCTGCGAGATTTGACTCATAAAGATTTTGAGCAATGCCTAGATGAATTCATGCCCCAAATTGAGGAAATTCTTGCCAAACTTTCAAAAGGCAAGCGCCTAATCGCTCAGAACTCATTGAAGCAAGTGCGCGATCGCCAACCACGACCTTTTGCCAGTCCCTACTATTGGGCTGGTTTCATAGCTACAGGACGTTAGGATTCCGATTCAGCGGAGTCACACAAATTTCTCAAGCCGATTTCAGACAATTTGAATAAACAAGTTACTGCTAGTGGCGCAGGTGTTGGTAGAAATTCTTTCAGAATATCTAACACATCTTTCAGATCGCTCCATCCAGCTTTTACTTCTGGTTTACAAAGATGTTTCCTCGACCTCTCAACCAAATTCTCTAGCAAAGAATCTCCCATTTCAACGGGTTCCCCTGCACGACTGGCAATCAGCATAGTCGCATCTTCTAAAATCCAATCGCATTCCTCAAGGGTAGCCACAGTCTCCTGCAACTCTGGGATATCTCCCAATTTGGCGCGAAACTCATCAATTTCTGCTTGTGTAACTGTAGTCATGGAGTAATTGATTTAACTAACATTATCGCCTGTTCGTAAGCTACGACATTTCGTCAGCGCAGTCAACCAAAATTAGGTGCAGTCCCCCGGTCGCCGGAGAATCATAAATGGGTTGGCTGGCTCAACTTGATAACCTGGGTGCTGTGTCTGTGCATCTGCCACCGCTGCAATCCACTCTGGATGGTCATCATTCCATAAAGGATGTCGAATGATTTTGATTGTCCGGCGTCGAGCATTCTGGTGCACGTAGCCAGTGAGAGTTCCAAACGGCACCGACGCACCATAGCCCAAACGTTGGAGTGTCGCCGGAATTGGGCCTTGAACTAGGTTAAGCCAAGGATTCTGGAAATGGCCCCAAGAAGAGTTGAGATCGATCGCCGACGCAGGATTAGACACCAATCGTGCCATATCTAAAGCCAGTCGCCAATCCAATAACCCGTGATAAGCAAGGTTTTGATAGTCCCGCAAACACAAATTGCAGGAAGTATCACAATCACTTCCGTGCTCGTGAGGATTCGTCCATTTCCAGGCAATGCTGTTTGAAATTGTTGGATCTGCCCGATCCATCAGTTGTTGAAACTCATGCGGTTGGGCTAGAAACCGACAATAACCCGCCCCATTCTCCAATTGATCGCAAAGAAAAGCTTGACCTATAATCGCTCCATTTTGCTCTAATGAACGAAAACCCGCCTGCAACTCCAGTGCATCCACATCGAGAAGAGAAGCAGCCGCTACCCGCAGCCAAAACGCGAAAGAATACCAAGCAGCACGACCTTCAACTGTAGTTGGATTGGCAAATATGCCATTAGGCCATTGCACAAGATTAACTAGCAGAATGTCGGTTTTTCGCCGAGACAATAACGCTACTCGGTAGGCAAGTCCAGACTTACCGATCGGGCTATTCGAGTCAGGAGACACAGCATAAGCTCCAGGTTGCTGCCGTCCAAAGACAGTGGCCTGCTGAAAGTCGAATCCCCCCTCGCCACCATTATCATTGACAGAAATGATGTTGTCGTTGAATGCAGATACAGAAGCATTAAGGACAGATGCAGATGTGCCAACATTTGCACCGATACTCAAAGAAGGTCGTGTCGATCGCGGTTGCCACTCAAATTGCCCATCAAAGTCTTCTGGTTGCAAGTCTGTAAAAAATGCCTTGGGTTCCCTGGCATCAATGTAACGCATCTTATCATTTACACCGCAAACTGGACATGGAGTTGTTGGCGATGGCTTACCGCCAGGGAGTGGTTCATTTAAGGTTATGTACGGGTAGATTACCGCTTGACAGTTACTACAAAGTCCGAGAGATTGGTTGCCCTGAGTGAGTGGTGGGACTAAGCCGGGCGCGGTCGCAATTGTGTTGCCTTGAGGATACAATTCAACCACACCACAAGCAGTGTGAACCGCCTTATCTTTGACAGTCTCAGAGCCTGGTGCAAATTGGCTGATAGCCACATCAAGGTTGCGATCGACTATTCCCGTCTCTGGTGGCCATTGAGCGCCCCGTGAGGGCCAGCGCGTGTAAAGCAAACGTACCCGCGTTGGAAAACCAAACATTGGTAATAACCCCGCATTTGCCAAACGTTCGCTCAGCGCATTCTGAGTGTATGTAGGGTCATTTACAACATTTTGAATGGCATCTATCAGCGTTTGGCGGAGATAATCCAACATTTGAGAATTACTAGCATTCGATAATGTTGTTTGCACCCGCAAAATATCCAAAACTGACAAAATCTTCGGTTCATTTGCTAGATGGTTTAACCAATTGGCAATCGCTCCTTCATAATTAGCCCAATTTGCAACATCACCAAACTCACCGTGTACGTTGTCAGTCCCACCTAAAGACGCAGTGATTCCTGTGTCTGTGAAAGCTTGCCTTAACACTTCTTTGATGAGGACGCGCTGGAAAATTTCTTGACTCTTCATCTCAACGTAGGGCGGTGGCGGTGGATCGCCTGTGATGCTTTCAGGGCGCTGGAAGTAAAAATCATCGTGACTTCTGCCTCGACAGAAGGTAACAGCTAATGAAACTCCCGCAGAACGTCTGCCAGCACGACCTACCCGCTGTTGATAATTAAAGCGACGTGGTGGCATATTTGCCATCATTACTGCTAGCAATGCACCGATATCAACTCCCGCTTCCATTGTCGTTGTGACGCTCAGTAAATTAATTCCCTGAACCCGCCCAATTTCATTATCGATAAAGGTGTCTTGGAACCAACGCTGGCGTTTAGTTCGCTCTTTTTTGTCAGTTTGACCTGTTAATTCCTCTGCATTCATGCGGAAGGGCTGACCTGATTGTTCTGAGAGATAGGTATAGTAATCAAAGTCAGTGGTTGTTTGTCCGGGTGTTAGATGAATTGTGGGAATATTTGGTTTGTCAAAACGGCGATCGCTGTTACATTCTGGGCAAACTCCAGCAGCAGGTTGAAGAAAGAAAGTATTGCATTGCAGACAACGGAATCCCGGACGCGAACCATTAGGATTAGCCGGGGGTGGTAAAACAAGATAGAGCCGATCGGGATCGAGTGCAAGTCCTCCATTACTGGGTATGCCAACTTGCGACTGGATTAATTGGTGCTGGATGTCGGCTGGTGCTAAACCCGTTCTCGCAATATAACGTCGATCAAAATTTGATAAATCAGAGTTGTTTCCAGGGATAAAATAAGGAAAATATCGGTGCAATTTCCGAGTTCCTAATTGTCGGATAACTGCCTCAGTTGCTTGAATAAGAGTAGGCGTTGGGTTCCCTTGAGGTTGATAGCTAACCCAACCCTGTCCTAGTCCTTCAATTGTCCGAGCTATGTGTGGGAAAATAGCATACATCAATTCAGCCGTTAGCAAATCCTCTAACCGATTAATGTGATGGCTCTGTTGCGGTGTGGGTGAGACAATTGGTGTGACTGAATTGCTTCCCCAGTGATAACAATCAAACCAAGGTTGCCAATTTTGACCGCTTCCTTGTCCTAGTGAATATTTTAAAGCCCTAAAATCCGTCCCCCCCGGACAAATCCCGTATTTTAGTAGCTTATCTCTAACTGTTCGCCGCAAATCTAAAAGAAGAATTCGGTGTGGGTAGCGCTGGAGTAAATCAACCCATTGGTCGCGAGCTTGCGGATTGAATGGGCGTGAACCCGTCAACCAGGAACCACCTTCCATTGCCATGATAGAATAGGTATTACCAAATCGGTCACGCCTTTCCATGTCATCTGGGCGACTGAAGGATGTTACCGCCGCGTGAAGATAGGGATTTAAATCCTGCAATCTAGTCAATCCTACTTGGTTATTCGCACAAGTGATGCGGAGAAAAGCTACAAGGTCATTCCAGTAATCTTGGAAAGACTGAATCAGCAACATCCGAACCATATCACGATAATGATCTCGCTCCATTCCGGCCGCCAACTTTGCAGCATCCTGGCGGCTATCGGAGAAGATAACTAGCTTGCGAGAGGAGCTACTCTGCTGTTGAGATAAGCTGGGTGGTGCTGGCATTTCTCTAAGCAAACCACTGGCAAGTACCTGACAAGCTTTTTGAAAGCCGGTGCGGTGGAAACGCAGGGGAGTAGGAAATTTGTCTCGTCTTCCGTAGTCAGCATCACAGCGAGGACATTTACTTGGCAATGCTCGTTCTTCTGGATGATTGCCTGCCACTTGATAGAGCCACCCTGGTATTTCTTCATCTACTTGTGGTTGAGTGCTATTCTGCGTAAGTGCGCCTGTAGTCCGATTTAACTTGGCACGAACCCATCGGCGTTTTATTTTACCAAGCGTCCATTCTGGGTCTTGTGGCTGCGTATCCCAAACAGGTGTCTCTTCAGGCAAAGGCCAAAAAACTCTATAATTTCCGTAGCGTTGATTGAGAGTAATACGGTCAGGAATTCCCTCTAAATCCGGTTGCTCGGGTGTGAGAATTTCTATCCTTGTGTTGTTTATCGGTCGTCTGTAGCCACCAAGAAAAACCTCTCCACACACTTCACAAATAATTAAATCCAAAACACGAGAACCACAGGAGCAGCTAAGGCGATGAGTGGCATGAATTGCCCCAACAGTCGGAGGATTTGAATCATTATTCCTGATATTTCGATCGACTACTGAATCGGTACAGTTAGGGTTACAGCAAGCCCATAAGTTTTGTAAATTGTGGAAGAATAAATGACCGCGCACGGGTTGGGGCGATCGCCCCGTACTCACTCGTTGAGACATTCCCAACCCCAGAAGCAATCCCCGCATTGCATCAGATACAAAATCTGTGCCTCTAGCACCAGGGAAAAGGTGATCGCTTAAGATTTGCACGTTCGTCGCCCGAACACTGCCATTAATAGCCACACAAGCATCCCGCAGAGCATCAGCAGCACCTATGGTAGCTAGAGCTTCACCAAGTTTCCGCTCGGCAGGTAGTCCTCCCATAGACTCCCCCAAGCCTTCAACCAAGTTGGACATGGCAATCGTAACTTCGGTGGAAGTTGGGTCGGGTGGCTCCATTGGCTGAAATGGATCTGGTGGGATAGGCTTTCCGAGTCTGGCAAACTGAGCAAACGCACTTTGATACGAAGAAAGATTGAATCGCGCTCCAGAAGTGGGTGGGGTTTGTTGCCCTGTGATGAAGGCAAAATTATCGCGTCCAAAAAACTCACGCAAAAAGTCTCTGCCTTGCTGATTTTGATCGAGACTTGCCGTTGTTGTCAAAATCCGTAGTTGTGGCGAGTCTGGTGTCAATCCCAAACGCGAATACAACAATCGCAGAATATAAGCAACCTCTGTCCCCGGCGTACCGCGATAAGCATGAAGTTCATCAATAATTAGGAAAAATTGGTTGTCCGAGTCTCTTGCCAGCCAGTTACGAGTTTCATCAAAGATATTGTTCTCGATACTCCGCATCATCATAATATTGAGCATCGAGTAATTAGTAATCAGAATATCCGGCGGACTTTCTTGCATATCCCACCGTGACCACATTTCTCCACCATCAAGTCGTGGAAAGTAGTAATGCAAATCGGGCATATCCTGAAGCAGAGAAGGATTATTTTGAATTGCTATCTCTAGCTGTTGCCGCTGCTGTTCAATTTCTCTTAATTCGTTTCTTAGTCGTTTGATGCTCTCCTCTTTTTGTATTCCTGAAACAGGCGTTTGTCCGGTATAACGACCAAAAGTAATTCGGTTTCTGCCTCTGTTTTGATCTAACCATTGATGTACTGAAGGTGCTTCCAGTGCTTTTCTCAGTCGGCGCAATTGGTCTTCAACTAGCGCGTTAAGAGGATAGAGAATCAAGGCACGGAGGGCTTTTGGTCGGGGTGTATGCGCCAATTGAGATACGCGATATCCATTAGAATTTACATCTTTATCCCACCAACGATGATTTGATGGCGGTTGATGATTAGCCTGCCAAGTTTGAGATTCCTTTGCTAACTGTGCGAAAAGCGGTAAGAGGAAACATTCGGTTTTACCGGAACCCGTACCAGTAGTCACGACTAAATCTCGTTGGTTAACCAGCACTTCCCGCAGGCTTTCCCATTGGTGTTGATAAAGCTGGACTCCCGGATCGAAAATCATTTGCCCAAGTTGTGCCAAGTTGTGGTGTTCGGAGGGCAATTGATTGGCGGCGGCTGACAAATTCATCCCCGATGATGGATAAATCGGGACAGGCTCAACTAAAGGAGGCTGACTCAAGATGCCTGGTTGCTGGAGGAGGCGATCGCGTTCATCAGCCAAAGCGCGGTAACGCAGGGGAAAAGCACTTTTGATATATAGCTGATAGATGCGATCTAGTCTTTGATACGCCCCAACTAAGTCATGCACTGGCAGGTACCTCTGAGCACTTTACATTAAGTTTATCAGTTAGCAGAGAGATTACTTCCATCGGCACGTTCTCGTACAGGAGCCAGGAGTTTTGATAAGTCGGGAGTTGTCCAGATGCTAGCACTAGCGCACGTTCGTAAATTTCGGGCCAACGCTGGGAGACAGGTATTGCTAAACGCCCGATCGCGCGATCGTAACGTGCAATACATTCAAAGCCACTGTGCTGCAACGCTAAAAATCGTAGACCATACCAGTCGCCCTGTCGCCAACTAGCGCTTTCTTGGTCATAAAAGAGTGTATAGCCTGGACGATCGCTCTCCTCTATCCTCCACATCTGGTACATACCTGTTTGATTGGGAGAGATACAGCTAACAAAATCATTACCATCAAAGCGCTTCCACTCGTATATACTCGGCACAATTCCTTGCAAGCTTCTGAGATTCTGCATCCAAATGTCAAGATTTGGTATAATTTCAGCAAGTCGGCTCGATACTTCCCCAGCGTAAAGGATAGAAAACTGGCTTGTAATTATATTAAAGTCACTCAAATTGAGACGAAGGCAAGGCGGTGCGTCTCTTCTTGATTGGTGACTGGAAATTATATCTGTATATTTTTCCAACTCCTTCAGCAACTTGATGCTGCGTTGACCGCAAAGAAGAAATTCTGGAGAGTCTGATTTAATCTTAACGAGGGCTGTAGGAGCCATAGACCATCGTGTACCGTCTGAAGAAGACTCAATATGCCCAAGCAACCTAAGCCTCCGTAAAATGCGTTTTGGTTCCTCAAGTCTCAGAGCATCGCAGGCTTTTTTGAAGGATTCCCACGTTCCGCTACCAAGGGTAGATAGCCAGTAGAGAAGGTGTTCGTAACGCTGGGAAAGTGCCTCAATATCTGGTGACGATTGATTGATAGGCGATGAGGCGCTCGCCTCAAATGGGTTATCATAGGTAACTTTCTCTACAGGCTGATAAGGAATAGGGTTCGTGTAATCGTAAACTTCATGGGCTGCCCCAACCATAGATTTTATTTGTTCATAGGTGAAGCTCTTATTGCCGGGAACTGCCGAAGTTTTAAAACAGGGAAATTTGAGCAAATTAGAGTTTACAATTTCTAGAGGTATTTCTCCTAGGGTACTACTTTCAATTGCCAGAAAAAAATAAAAGCTTTTTCTAGAAGTGGCTCCTTTTTCCAGTCGCAGAAGTGGCACATATTGACTGATATTTTGGTGTTGTATGTGTTTGGAAACTTCCTGGATAAGTTGTTTTGGGTTCCCTTTGTATGAAAATCCTCTGTACCAACGTTGAATTTTGGTCATTTTACTTCTGAATTTATTTAACTTTATTGAGCCAATGACTGAAGGACGCTGCCACAAATATTATGACTTGAACCGATCGGCATCACTTCGCAACTTGATGGTTCTTCTATTGACAGGCTACTCCAATCAACAATTCTGACAAAGCGCTCGCTAGATTCACCTCCACAAGTAGCTTTTATGAGATAGTCACCTACACTAGGAAAGTTAACTACAATGGGAATATTTGTACTTTGCTGTAACTTTTCCCAAATTTGGGAATCATCCGATAATCGAGTTACTTGTAACTCAACTGTGGGATGGAAACCAAAGATAGTTACTTGAGGGCTATGTCCCTCTAGCCATGCACCCAATTGGGGTACACGCAAACCACCTGAAAAGCTGATAGATAAACGGACACTGGGTTGCAAAGCATCTTTAAGTTCTTGACTTTTGATAAAGACTGCATCCCAAGCTTGGGAAACAACCATGCACGTGTGAATTTCAAACCAGGTTGAATTTTTAAATACTGGTTGTGCTCCACCCTGCCATTTCAATAACTGCTCATCTTGCAACCGTTGAATATCTGAGAGCAGTTCTTTTTTGTAGAGTAGGATAAATGGCGTACCGAGGGATGGCGTTCCCCAAGAAGCATAGGCTCCTGAATCTGGGTTATCGGGATCTGGAATTAATATCCAAAAGTTACGCTCGGGCAAAATCAGGGAATCCAGGTCTGTAGAACAACTAATTGGGTATCTTGCACCGCGATCCAATTCATTCATATTTATTGGATCTTTTAGAGGGAAATACCATCCAGCGCGTTCGTCCCGAAGCGGGTGAACGTTATCTCTGTACTGAACTTGTACCGATTCTACTGGTCGCCCTTTTAGCTGTTTCGGGTAGAGATAGTAATCAATCTGGCCCAAGAATGGATCTTCAGTGCGATATAAACCTGCAAAAAGGTAGCGGCTCCAGGTGCGTACTCCTTGTTTTAGTGTTACTGGTTTCCCCTCATTTTGCCATTGTTCGTAAACTTCGTGAATTGCTTCGGCAACGGCTTCATACCGCTGCCTGTTGCTCGTCAGTAACTCTTTTAAGTGTTGGCAAAGTCTTGATGTCTCGCGGCGGACATGAGTAAATAAAGTTTGGGCATCCCATTGGGCTGTCCATTGCTTTTCGTTAAATAGATCTAGAAGTCGGTTTTTATCAGCGTGGCGCAGAAGAGATTGCGAAATTGGATAATTTATATACGTAGTTGGACCACCGCGACCTCGAACTGCTGAAGGTAAGAATCCCTGTTGCCTTAGCCAAAGATTCCATTCTTTCCATAGCGGTTCTTCAGCTCCGTAACCAAATTCCATGCCCGGTGGACGACAAGCGCCGGACAGACCTAAAATATTCTGCAATCGCCGGAAGTAGTTTAGTTCTGATATTTTTTCTTCCTCAGCCATCTGATAGGCGGCTAGAACTGTGGCACTGAGAAAGGCAATACTTTTGGGTAAACCGTCAGAATCACACCCTCGCAAGTTGCTCAAATTAACTTGTTGGTCAATGATGACTCTTTTCCTTACGGCAATCAAAAAGTCATCGCGACCGTTGTTGACGCCCGTATCCTTTCCAAATTCTAGACCAATACGCTCCAGTACATCGTCGTCAACGCTTACGTAAAGTTTAGTACCACGCGGTACGCCACTGGTAAAGTAAGACACTAATGCTTGGTTCCATTCTCTGTAGCTTGCCATTGCTGTTTTCGCTTCTTTGGCTTACCATCTGAGCCGTTTGTTTAAATTATCCCAGGTTTGTGTGACTATTGGTAGTTAATGAGATTCAGCCTGGCGTTGCTGAATACAGGTATAAATTCAAGATTTCGGAATGGGTATAAGCTAAGTAGGGTGAGTTTTGTAACTTCAAGCGAAAAGTTGATTCATACCGTGAATCAGCAACGTCTCCAGCCTGTCTTTGTGCCACTCAAATGTGTCCTTTTAATCGATTTTTGTAGCTGATGCGGGCAATTTTTCCGTAATTATAACTAGATCTGATATCAGTAGCTGCCGATCGCATTCAACTCAACATCACTCAGCACCTTGGGTTTCATCTCATACAAATCTTGCAGCACAGCCTTGACGTTTGGAAATTGAAAATACTCTGTCAGTTTCCCAATGCGATGATTAAAAGCTTTGTACCGGTGTTTGAAGTACAGCTCCACATTCCCCCGGTGTTCCCACAATCCCAGCAAATTGACAATCACATCCGAGTAATGCGCTCTGACATCCCGCTGCACTTCGGCGATGCGTTCGGAGATCGATCGAGTTGTCACCCCAATTTTATAGAAGCAGCTTTCGTCAGCTTTGACTTCCAGAAAATAGAGCGCGTTCACCAAAATCCGACGAAGCTGTGCTCGATAAATCAGCAAATCAGCCCGCCGTTCTTCTAAGCAGGATAACCCCGCAGCTTCGGCAATCTCTACAGAGCCTTCCAATGAAGCCAGCTCCGACAGCAGCAAAGGTTCTTGGACTTTGTTGAACAGCGCCAGGGGAAGAGCGCCGACGGGGATTTTGCCGAGGTGAGTGAATTGATAAGAGCGATCGCCCGACGACTCCACCAATCCTTTGAGTTCCCACCGAAAGTTTACCAAGTCTTTGGGAATCGATCGCTTTTGGGCCCCGTACTCTGGTTGAGTCGATGTGGGGTATTATCCCCAGCACCTCTCAGTTAGAACTGGACGTGCCCGTTTCCGTGCATCCAGCTCCCGATATTCTTAGGGAGTGACCCTTTTGCTCATGTGTGAGTAGTCATGACAGGATTCG
>NZ_JAUBOS010000154.1:0-1731 GCF_036700365.1 Microcoleus sp. w2-18bC1 | reverse complement strand
CATTCTGCCTATTCAGGACGGCGATGTCTGAGGGGTGAAACCCCTCAGACATTCGCCAACAGTCTCTTTCAATCGCCACGTTATCTAAAACGCTTGAAAAGCCCTATTTAATAGTAAGCCAAACATCTTGGAAAAATTTTCAGCGCATTCTGGATGCTGCTGTTTCATTCTTTACAGTAAAAATACATAATTTTTGGTTCAGGGCCTTGTCAGTGAATTTACTTAATGTTATGTTGTCACCATACAATCACTGTCAGAGGGCAGAATCTACTTTTCAATCAAACAAGACTGGTCTCTAAACCGAGCCTCATTTTTCTATCTCCGTGTTTAGAAACAACTAGAAAAACTTTAGTTAATTCAAGATGAATCCTATGTTAAAACTGAGTGCTTTATTCCCAATTCATTGCAATGACCGAGCCATCAGCCACGTATTTTTTTCAGTATGCAAAGAATGGCAAAAACCTGAGCTGAATGCTCGCATGGTTGTCCCGAGTTGCGATCGCTCCTGCCGCAACTCAAATATAGTTGAAGCAATTCCGTCATTTCTGACAAACTTTTATTACCGCAGCCCTAGTGCTCCCAAAATCAAGGCAGAGAAGCGTTTTCTCAAAGATATCAAAAATTTTGATGTTGCCTACTTGTGGCCCGCTATATCATTAGATACTGTAAAGAGCGTTAACAAGCAAAGTAAGCCGATTTTTTGGGAGCGAGTTAATACTTGTCAAAGTCAAGCTAAGAGTATCCTTGACGATGCTTACTCTCGCTTGGAATTGCAACCTCAACACGCAATTACCCCAGAAAAAATTAAGACCGAAGAGCAAAAACTCAAGCTAGTTGACTTTCTGTTTTGTCCCAGTCCGGCAGTAGTAAAATCATTTCAAGAAGCCGGAGTTCCTGAAGAAAAACTGCTGTTAACCACTGAAGGTTGGTCGCCGTCGCGTTTCCCCAATTATCAATCCCAAAAACCGGCCTCAGAGGAAGTTAACGTCCTTTTCCTAGGTTTTGCCTGCGTCCGCAAAGGGACTCACCTGCTCTTGCAGGCTTGGGAGCGAGCTGGGATTAAGGGAAAGCTGACAATTTTTGGCTCCCTCGAACCGGCGATTGCTCACACTTGCAGCCATTTGCTGAAACGTCCTGATGTAGTTCACTTTGATTATGCCTTGGACTACAGTTCTGCCTATCGCCAAGCTGACTTTTTTGCCTTTCCCAGTCTGGAGGAAGGTAGCGCACTCGTTATCTATGAAGCAATGGGTCATGGTTTGCCGATTCTGGCTTCACCGATGGGAGGAGGTGGTGTGGTGCGTGATGGCGTTGAGGGCATAATTCTTCCTCCTTACGATACTGACGCCTGGGTGGAGGCACTACGAAAACTATCTAATTCTCCTGATTTGCGGGCTAAGATGGGAGCCGCCGCCCGCCAGCGAGCTTTGGAGTTTACTTGGCCAAAAGTTGCGGCTAGGCGCGGAGAGCAGATTCGGCAAAAAATGCAGGCAAAATAAAAACTCAATAGGAGAGGACTGACGAAGAGTCCTTATTTGTTAAAATCTTTAAGAAACGACTCTTCGTCCTCACGACTTGCCCGATGAGGGTTATATGACAGGACTAGATAGGGCTTGCTGAATAATCGATAGCCAACCAAGAGCAGGAGCGATCGATATATTCAAGCTTGGTTAAATATAAGTTGTTTCGGCATTGATTCCACCCCGTTATAATTGTAGATTATATTCAAGC
>NZ_JAUBOS010000104.1:0-11964 GCF_036700365.1 Microcoleus sp. w2-18bC1 | reverse complement strand
TTAGCAGGCATTCACTTTGTCTGAATATCATTATGTTATATTATACCACTATGCGTTTTAAATGCACAACAGCTTAGTCTGATCTCGTGTCCGTTCTATCGACTGCAATATCCGAAAAAAGCCTTGAGCTGCTTTAAGAAAGCAAATAGCTCTACAACCGCTAGTCTCATTCTTCCCATGGACTGCCTTTGGCTTCCAACTCTGCCATTTTTTCCTTCCTTAGTTCATGTAAGGTTCTATTAGTCGAACTAAGCACTGCCCATTCATAAATATTTATAGAAGACCAACCAGTAACTTTCTTTCCCCAATTATTATAGGAGATTTCTTTCCCATTAAATATGACAAATGTAGGATCAATTATTATAGCTTCAGAGCTTTCAAACTCTTTAATTTCAATGCTATCCCCAGCTTTGATTAATTCCCACTCAAACAACTGATCCATTCGAGGTAGCCAAGTTCTATTAAAGCCAGAATCAGTGGATATAATTTCTTCCTTAATTGTAGAACCTCCTCCGGCTAAACCCACGTAAAAATCATCCAGTTGTGCCGGGGGCAAAATTTTCTCAATACTCAAAAAACCTTGCTCTCCCATAAAAACAGGAGTGATATTAAGACAGATTGCGTCTACTCCATTTGCAATCAACCAAGCAACAGCAGAAAGGGTTTGCTCATCAAAGGATGAGGCTATAAGTATTATTCGTTGTTTTTTGTTAAAGGTTTTGAGTGCGTCATTGCTTGACAAGAATTTATTCAACTCTCGTCTCGCTTTTTCACTAGGAGTCAAATCACCTAATTCATACTCATCTTTGTGGATCTCGATATACGAACTATAGACCAACTCTACAAGGGATTCAGGTGTAGAAATTTTGGCATAACTCGCGGCATACCTGATAGCTTGAAATTCAAAAGGTTCTTTTCTGGCTTTGATGTCTTGTACGTCGCGTTTAATCTCGATTAGAACAATATTGCCATCTGCATCAATGGCAGTTAAGTCGCTAATCCCGTTACTCGCATTACGAACTTGTTGACCAACAACTAGAAGAGTTTGGTCATCCCCAAAGAGCAAATTAATGTTTTTGCGTAAGAACTCTTCAATATGTCTTTCCTGTAAGTTTAAGTCTTTAAAGTTTCTAACTTTTATTTCTATTGCTTCGTTCCTTTGGATGCCGCTGTGGTCGAAAGTAACAGGTATGTACATCGCACTCCCTTTGCTGCTATTAGCTGTCTAAGTGTTCAACTATATTGAGCCTATGTATCCGCTCAATAATCCGGGGTAAATCGCTCAACGATGCACCAGGAACCAAACTAAATAAAGCCGGTTGCTGCGGGTTCTCACCCGTCTTCTGAGCAAAAACCCGGTTTCTGGCTACCCGTGCGTAAGTCCTAATAGCAATAAGGGCGGGCAAAATGCCCACCCTACATACTAGATATCACTTGGATATCAGACTTAAATTTTCAATACCCCCAGGGGAATTCGAATCCCCGTCGCATCCGTGAAAGGGATGTGTCCTAGGCCTCTAGACGATGGGGGCGCGTCGTTGCGTTTGCTTGTGTTCCGCACCTTTATTACCTTAACTAATCTTTCCCAATCTGTCAACTACTTTGCGAAAGTTTTTTTTCTAGTCGTCCCAAAGCTCGTCACAGTAGGCTTTGAGGATGGCGGCGCAATTGCCGATCGCTCCGAGATGAGCAATTTCAAAGCCGTGGGTGTTCTGGGTGGGGAAAGCCAAACAAGCGGCGCGGGCTACGTGGCCGAACTTCATGGCGATCGAAGCATCGCTCCCAAAACCGCTAATTACGGCCAACTGCACCTCTACATCGGCTGCTGTGGCTGCTGCGCGCAATTGGGCGTTCAATCCTTCATCGTAGACTCCGTAGCCGTCCTGAACCAGCAAAACCGGGTTTTCGCTGTCACGAATCGGGTATTCCGGCGCCAGAGGGCAAATTTCCAAAGCGATCAGCGCGTCCAACGGCTGGCGCTGCGTGAAATACAAAGCTCCGATCGCCCCAACCTCCTCCTTCGCCGACGCTACCAAGTAAACATTCACCGCAGGCTCTTTCAAACATTCCGCCAGAGCCAGCAAAATTGCCACTGAAGCCTTGTTGTCCAGAGTGTAGCTCGCGATCCAGTCCTTCAACCGCAGCGGGCGCTTGCGGTGCTTTCCCACTACCATCCGCGTGCCCGGTCGAATTCCGGCCTCGGCTAATTCCTCGGCGGTACACTTAGTTTCGATCCAGGCATTTTCCCACTTTACAGAAACATCTTCCTGCTGAGCTTTCTGAGGAGATTCGTGAGAAACATGGCGGGAACCGAAGCTGAGAATGCCGCTAATTGTTTGCTTGTCTCCGAGCAAATCCACCACGCCTTCGCCGTAAACCCAAGGAAATGCGCCGCCCAATCTGCGGACTTCCACGCGGCCACTCTCGCCTATTGTTTTAACTAGGGCGCCAATTTCGTCTTTGTGGGCGGTAATGGCGATCGACTTTTCGGGATTGCGGCCCTTAATTAGGGCGATCGCATTGTCCGCGCGATCGACCCAAGCATTCACTCCTAGGGCGGCGAATTTTTCCATCAACCGCTCGTTAATTTCCGATTCCGCACCGCTGGGTGAGTGCAGCATTACTAATTCTTCGATTGTTTGGAATAGGCGATCGAACTCTAACATTTTTTATTTTCGTTGTTAGGAGCGAATCTTAACGACATATATTAAATCACATTTACCCACTATTTCCCGGCTGTACACTTAGTTTCAATTCAGGCATTTTCCCAATTGAAAGAAACATCTTCCTGCTGAGCTTTTTGAAGAGCGTAGGAATGAAGCAATTGGTGGCAGCAAAAGGCGATTGAGTAACAAGATTCATGCGAGCGCGTGGATGCGTTGGCCAATCCGTTGGGGTTTCACCTCACCCCCCGACAAACTGGTGACGCGAGCAGGAGGCGACCAACTGCAGCCATTACTGGTGGCGGATACACTGCTGGCTAACAAGGGCTATGATCCAGATCAGCGTGTGATTGACCGCCTCAATGCTGAGGGGAAGACCACCGTGATTTCACCTCGCCGCAATTGCAAGACCCTGGAAACTTACGATGCTCAATTGTACAAAGCCCGTCATTTGATTGAGAACTTTTTCCCCAAGCTCAAGCAGTATCAGGCAATCGCGACGCGCTATCACCCTAGGCGGTGAACTTTCCGGCGCGCGATTCTTCTGGCTGCTGCGGTCATCTGGTTGAATTGATGACACCCCCTAAATTAACTTGACAGTGCCGTAAACTAATATGCCTGACCTCTTGAGCACCTTCTTTTCTAATAATTTCATTCCTCACGGGCATTGTTACCTCTGGAAACCGGAGTTAGTCTGGCTGCACATAACGTCGGATGCCTTGACTACCCTCGCTTATTACTCGGTGGCGTTTGCCATTGTTTACTTTACGAATGAGCGTAAGGATCTGCCTGCTCACACCGTGATGCTGCTGGTGGGTTTCTTCTTTATCTTTAGCTTATGTGGCACGACGCACCTGATGGAAATAGTGACACTTTGGCACCCCATTTATTGGGTTTCAGGACTGATCAAAGCTGTCACTGGTGTTTGGTCTTTCTATACGTTCACCTTTTTACTGATTCCCTTAATTCCAGTGGCGCTTGATGCGCCAAGTCCAGCCCAACTCGCCCTTACAAACCAGGAACTAGAAGAGAGTCGCCGCCGTATCCAGGCGATTAATGTGGAGCTAGAGCAACGGGTGCAGGAACGCACTGCCCAACTGGAAGCGTCTAATCGCACCAAAGACGAATTATTGATGCGTGAACAAATAATTCGGGCAGACGCAGAGGCAGCCAACCGTGCCAAGGATGAGTTTCTCTCGATTCTTTCTCATGAACTCAGAACTCCTCTCAACGCGATCTTAGGGTGGTCAACGATGTTGCGGCAAAAAAACCTGAGTGAGGATAAGGTGGCGCGGGCTTTGGAGACGATCGAGCGAAACGCAAAGTCTCAAGCCCAGCTCATCGAAGACATCCTCGATGTTTCTCGCATCATCACAGGTAAACTGCGCCTTCGAGTCCGGCCTGTCAACCTCGTGCCGGTGATTGAATCGGCGATTGAGTCTGTACAATTGGCGGCTGAGGCAAAGTCTATTCGCCTGCAAAGCGTGCTCGATTCTGAAGCTGGCCCGCTCTTGGGTGATGCCGATAGGTTGCAGCAAGTTGTGTGGAATCTACTTTCTAATGCCCTTAAATTTACCCCTAAAGACGGGCGAGTCCAGATTAGTTTGCAGCGGGTTAATTCCCATGTTGAAATTACTGTCAGCGACACTGGAGCAGGCATCAGCTCGGACTTTCTACCGTTTGTCTTCGATCGCTTCAGCCAGCACGACAGCACGACTACTCGCAGTTATGGGGGGTTGGGTTTAGGGTTAGCCATTGTGCGTCAATTAGTTGAATTACATGGCGGGACTGTAACGGTAGTGAGTCCAGGGATAGGACAGGGGACGACTTTTACAGTCAAACTGCCCGTGATGATTATCCATCTACCACCGAGCGCTCCCGAGCCATTAAACTCGATCGGCGAGGCGCATGGGAGGTTTCAGGCCTCGCCGACTCTTGAAGGCTTACAAATATTAGTTGTAGAGGACGAGGCTGACGCGCTAGAGTTGCTGAGCACGATTCTCGAAAAGTATGGTGCTGGTGTTATGGCTGTGGCTTCAGTCAAGGAGGCCTTGACCATTATCGAAACCGCAACCGATCACAGCCCCGATGTTTTAGTGAGCGATATTGGGATGCCGGATGAGGATGGCTACTCCCTGATCCACAAGTTACGTCAACTTGAAGCGCAGCGGGGTGGTAGGCTACCCGCGATCGCGCTGACGGCTTATGCCCGGAATGACGATCGTCAGCAGGCACTATTAGCAGGTTTTCAGATGCACTTGACCAAACCCGTAGATGCTGCCGAGTTAGTGGCGGTGGTGGCTAGCCTTACCGGACGTACAAGCAGGTGCTAAAACCCAGGTGTTTTTGAACAAATGTTGCGTTTGAGAATAATGGGCTTCTTGTCAGCTTGGGGTGAAGGCTAGCGGTTGTGCCAAATCAAGCTTGTGAGGTTATCTGCTCAATAAATAGGGGGAGCAGTTATTCTAGCTACCAGGATAAGCCCAAGGGAAGAAGAGAAGATTTTTCGAGAATAATAGTCCCCAAAGATGGAATATTTCCCAGTTGAGAAATGCGGTCACGCACATACTCAAAAAGCTGATTGCCAACTGACAAGTAATAGCAACAATAGACATAAAAGTATCCCAAGCCTGAGTCCCCTCAATAGTCTGATTCCCATAGCTAATATTACAATGCTGCACCATAGTCCGGGCAGCTAACTCCGCCGGATTATTATGCAAAGGTAATTCAGGATGCTCTAAAACCCGCTCGCAACAAGAAATGCTTTGCCAGCAGTTAATTGTTTTCGTTGATACAATAACTCATAACCGCTTAAAGTGTCAAAAAGTTGCCAAAATTTAGACTTTAATTCCCGTGCAGCTTCTGCACTCGGGCAATCTTTGTAAGCTAATAATTCCCGTTAATAATCCCAAAAATCTTTGAGAAACTGCTCTAAAATCACTGGATGGCAGGCTACTACTGGACCTAACTTCTGGCAATAAACCTCTGGTAAAAAAATATGTGTGATCCTTAAAAGTTTGCTCAAGTTTAGGTCAAACTTTGAGTTATTGGGTTGATTGGCATCTGCTTAAACTTGCCTAGCCTGCTAGATTATAAAAATGGCTAAATTTTCCATAATGGCCCAAAAATATTTTGCAAGATATCTCTTATAAACTGTTCTACATTTAAACTGTGTGTCAAAAATCAATAAAACTCTTGTGGGACGGGCTTCTAGCCTGTCCCGATTTTCCAATTTAAATGCGTAACAGCTTATCGCGTCTTAAATCAAGGAGAGTTGTAAGGATTCAGGTCATGCGAAAATCAGTAAAACCTATACGCTGTAAACATTTGGTGGAATAATTATCAAAGATCCATTCTTATTAAGAAACATGAAAGCTTTTATTTTCGTATCTATTGAGAATTAAGCTGTAGATTTAGCGAATCCTTGAATTTTATAAGTCTTTTTGTGACTACTTTTCAGATACCTGAATCTTTACCGAGAGTTGATTATTGAATGGGACTAAAAAACACAAATTAGGGTAATTTTGTATCACAGTTTAAATGCACAACAGCTTAAGCTAATCCGCATTTAAATTGCATAGTAAAATAAATTTTTCCTCTTGTGGGGCGGGCATCCTGCTCGCGCTCAACATACAAATTAAATGCACAACAGCTTATCTAAACTATCCTTATATTTTGGTTTGTTTATCCTTGGTTATAAATAGACCTCTTGCAAAAAAGATCTATGTTATAATTGAAGGTTTTGAGTGTTAGACCTGAGAGCCAACTCATAATTGTCAAGTGCTGATATAACGTGCAATCTGCTCTAATTAAGCAAAACTTTTGATTATAGCATAAAATTATTTTGCAAGAGGTCTAATATTTGGTAATCTTAATTTATTACTTGGGTTCAAGGATTTAATTGATAGAATAAATCAATTCCAACCCTTTTATTTTTATGTTTGAGCTAGCTTATTTCTTACTTCTTTAATTCGCAGAGTCACAGAAGAGGGATATCAGGGTTTGGATCACGCCACGCGCTGACAGGGGCATTTTTTACGTAGTGGTATAACTACTCGGAACCCACAAATATGGCAATTCGTCAAGCGCTAGTGGGAGAGGGTAAATTAGTATTGGGTAGGGAAAAATCTACAGGAAGTATCGAAGTGCCTGTCCCATTCGCCTTGGCAGCAGGCTCAGGCTGGTAAAGTTGGATACGAGCACGCCCAAGTCGTTTAGCTTGATAAAGCGCTTGGTCGGCTGCGGCAACCAGAATTTCGGCTCCCGATTCAGATGCAGGAACAATACTCGCGACGCCCAAGCTGAGAGTGACGTACGGGCTCACCTGAGAACCAGCGTGAGGAAGCTGCAAAGCTGCGATTTTGAGCTGTATGTGTTCGGCTACCAGCACCGCGCCTTGAATCGCGGTATTGGGCAAAATAACGGCAAATTCTTCGCCTCCGTAGCGAGCTACTAAATCGGCGGGGCGATTGACTGCATTGCCGATCGCCGCGGCGACTTGTCGCAAACATTCGTCTCCCCCTGGGTGTCCGTAGGTATCGTTGTAGCTTTTAAAAGAATCAATATCGCAGAGAATCAGGGACAGAGGCGTTTGTTCCCTGGCTTGTCTGCCCCACTCCATTTCTAAATACTGATCGAAACGGCGGCGGTTTGCTAGTTGTGTGAGTTCGTCTAAAGTTGCCAAGCGCTCTAACTTGAGGTTGGCCGCTTGCAACTGCTGGTATAGTTCTGCTTGCTTGATCGCGATCGCCAACTGGGTGGCCAGAGAAGACAGCAACTCTACTTCCAACTGCATCCACTGCCGGGGACTGCACTGGTGGGCCATCAGCAGCCCCCACAACTCGTCTCCTTGCACTAAAGGCACAACCAAATAAGCTCTCACCGCAAATTGTGCGAGTAAGTCAATTTGATATTGCGGCAAATCCGCGGCCAAGATATCGGCGATCGGTCGGATCGCTCGATGTTGGTACGCTTCGAGATAGAATTGGTCAAAACAGAAATTTTCCAGGGTTTCCCCCAACATGGGCTGGCAGTTGGGAGCTACAGATTCCACTGTCACCGCCCCCGTCGCCGGGCCCGCGCAGACACTGCCGGTACAGGTGTTAAAGCGCACGATCATCACTCGATCAGCCTGAAGGAACTGACGCACTTCTGTCACTGTCGTGCTGAGCACTTCGCCCAAATCCAGAGACTGGCGGATGTGCTGAGTAATCGTCGCCATCAGCAGTTCTCGTTCGTTCTGCTGCCGCAGCGCCTCTTCTGCCCGCTTGTACTCGGTGATATCTTGAGCGGTGCCGAAAATTTGTTTGGGACAGCCGTCGGCTGTACGGGCGAAAACTTGGTCGCGGCAGCGAAACCAGCGCCATTGGCCCGATCGATGTTTGAGGCGATATTCCAACTCCAAAATATGCCCGTCTTGAGTCGAGGGAAATTTTTGCTGATGGGCTTTGAGCCTCGGCAAATCTTCTGGGTACACCAAACTCGAGTACAAAGCAGTTTGCATCTGTAAAATTTCGTAGGGAGTGTAGCCCAGCAATTTAGAAGCTTGACCGTTGACGTAAACGTTTCGCTGTTGGGTCAAATCGTAGATGTAGAGCAAATAAGGCGCCGCGTCAGCAATCTGCTGGATGAAATGCTGGCTCGATCGCAATTCTTCCTCCACCCGCTGACGCACTTGCACTTCTTCCAAAGCTTGATCCCGCATTGTGCGGTAAGCTTGGATGCGATGGGTGAGGTCGGTCACGTCTTGAATCACCAACAGCGCGTAGAACGATGGGGCATTGACCCCCGGCCATATTGATGACGAAACTGAGGGTGGAGATTCTCTAGCCACAAAAGCACTTCTTGATGATCGGGAGCCGACATTACCGTCTGATTCCAGCTCAAGAGTATGGAGAATCCAGTCTCTAATCTCCTGTTCTTCAATGCCAGCCTCCAGTGCCGGCACAGCAGTCACAGTAGTTTGCTGAATTCGCTGCTGGCCGTCTTGCCAAGTTGCCGGAATCAGGTGTTTGTGAATTTGAGAAGAAAAAATTGTTGGCGGGCCTCCTGCAAAGATTTGCTTGAAGCGAGTGGCGTACTTTAACTGACTCAGGTGAGGAAAATGGGTTGTGATCTTTGTTCCCAATATTTGGCTGCGGGGAATTTTAGTCCACTCTTCCAGACAAGTGTTCCAAAACAGCACCACAAAATCATCTTGCAGCAAGCAGGCGCCGACTGGTACGCTGTCGAGAACCCCAAACTTTTCCTTAATACTTTTGCTCTCCTCAATCATAGACCCCCGGCAAGTTGATTGATAGCAGTCAACAAGGTGTCAAAGGAATTAACATTGAAAATAAGAATAATATCTCCTTCAATGTGAAGCCTTTCAATCATGAAACTGGTCTGGGCTAATAAAACCACTGTATCAGTAGCTAAACCGCCAGAGATCAGCAAACTAGCAATCGTCCCTTCGCTATAAGTGGGAATTGAGTAGTTCAGGCGCTGCTGAAGCACGTTGCTGATTGCACCCATAACCCCATTAATTACAATATTTCCCACTTCACTCAGCGTACCAATTTTGACTGAATCGAGATCGTGAGTTCCTTCTTCCCCTGTAAGCATTGTCACCAGCAGGGCAGCGCTGTTGGTGGGAAAGACTAGCTGGGCAATGCCTCCAAAGGAGCCTGTGAATTTGAGCTGGACAGCAGCGATTTGCTCGCCGTTGAGGTGCTGCTCTAACTCTTGTTCCACGTCGATGGGAGTCAAGATTTGAAGGTAGGGGATTTGCAAGCGAATCGGGGAGTCGATCATGTCATTCAAAACCCCTGCGGCTTGACCGATCCCGATATTGACGAGTTCCTGCAAAGCATCGAGCTGTCGAGTGCTTAATTTCATTGGGCGCTCTCCTCGCTGACACTGAGAGCTTTTTTGATCCACCCGATTAGTTCGTCTGAGTTGGGCATTTTGTGAATGACTGCCAGGGCTCCGAGATCCATGCACTCGGAGCGGGTGCTGGCTTGAATGTCTGCGGTAATTACGATCACTGGAATTTTATATCCTCGATCGCGCATAGCTTGCAGGACTTCCCGACCTTCCATTTCTGGCATCAGCAGATCTAAGAGCATACAGTTTGGAGTTTTAGTGCCGAGCTGTTCTAGAGCTTCTGGGCCGCTGGATGCTTCCCAAGTCTCGTATCCCTCTGCTCGGAGAATTTTGCAGATTACCCTGCGAGTCAACCACGAATCTTCGACAACGAGAATTGATGTCACTACGTTCTCCTCCTTCTATTGTTAGGACTGACCGGTATTGCAGGTACTGCTTTTATCTTGACATTAATTTAAAGTGCTGGGACGGTGTGTGATCGAGCTTCACTTGGAATTCCTGTTCTTAAAAACTAACGCATTAATGTATTGGATAGTTTAGTATCTTGGACTATGTGAAGAAAAAACCCGGTTTCTGAATGAAACCAGGTTTGCGGGATCTCTATTGCTCCTAACATGGGCGCTCAATTATAGATTACCAAACGCTTCCGAAGGGACTCTACTCGCTGTTTGGCCGTGGTATTGTCTGGCTCGCAGGCGAGAGCTTGTTCATAGATTTCCAAGGCTTGGGCTGTTAATTTCTTGCGCTCGTAGGCGTGACCCAGATTATTGAGAGATGTAACGTATTCTGGCTGCAACTTCAGGGCTTCTTTGTAGTGGCGGATGGCTATGTCGTACTGTTCTTGGCCGAAGTGTGCAAAACCGAGAGCGTTGTAAATAACAGCTTGATTTTCTTCGCCTTCTAAGTCTTTGGCTTTCAGGGCTTTTTGAAACAGTACGATCGCCTGGGAGTAAAGCTTCTTATCTAGATAGATACTTCCTAATTCGTAGTATTCCTGTGCTGTTCCTTTTTCTACTGTCAGCTTATTTTCTAAGCGTTCCAGAGACATTTCCAGCTTCCGAGTTTTGAGAATCTGGCGCACCACAAACCAGGAAGTGCTGCCGAGTATAGCCAGCAGGACTGACAAGTAAATAATGAGCAAATTACTATCCATGTTTTTCTTAAATTTAGGTAGGTCTGTGGAAGGTCTTATTTATTTTAAGGCGCTAGCAATCTCTAACATTTGCCTCTGCAACTGTATAAAAAACAAGGAAATAGCGATCGACCGGCCCGATCGCGATTTCTGAAAAAGCAAGAGTCCAGAAGTAAGAACAAAGAAGGAAAGTTTGTCTCAACCTCCTAAATTTATCAGGAGTTTTCCTTCTCTGGCAGACCGTTAAATCTTTCTTACTTCTGCTTTCTGCCTTCTGAAAATCAAGCGAACTTTCAGCCTCCGGCTCGATTAGCCATTTCCACGACTTTACCGAATGTTGCCGGGTCAATGATCGCCATTTGTGCCAGCATTTTGCGGTTGATTTCGATGTTGGCTTTTTTCATGTTGCCGATCAGTCTGCTGTAGCTCGTGCCGTGCTGGCGCGATGCGGCATTGATCCGAGCGATCCACAGGCGGCGAAAATCGCGTTTGCGTTTTTTGCGATCGCGATAACCGTTACGCAGGGCCTGCATCACCCGTTGGTTAGCTGTGCGGAACTGTTTCGACTGTGCGCCTCGGAAACCCTTGGCTAATTTGAGAATTTTTTTGCGGCGCGCTCTGGCGACATTACCGCGTTTTACCCGTGTCATCTTTAATTTCCGTTAAACTTTACAAGTATGGAAGCATTAACCGCACGTTAGCGTCGTTGGTCTCGTCAATGACGACCAGCTTAGAGAGACGGCTTTTGCGAGCTGAACTTTTGTGCTGTAGCAAGTGGCTTTTGTAAGCTTTGCGGCGCACGATCTTACCGCTGCCGGTCGCTCTAAAGCGCTTTGCGGCTGCTTTGCGAGTTTTGAGTTTTGGCATGGACTGGTGTTATTTGGACACAAGCTTCAACCGTATCACATTTGTGGTACTTTCTGCAAGGGAGATTTGCGGGTTGGGGGCGGCGCTGTATTTGGGGCAATATACAGGATGGGCGATCGGCTAATCTTACAGTTGTTTGCGGAGTTAACATCTAGTATAAAATGTTATACCGCAGTTGCGCTATCATTAATGGTTATCGGCAGAGTTAATATTTGAAAGCTGCTGGTGAGCCACGATAATTAAATTGAAGATGCAACATTAATTAGTGGCTATGGCGCTTAGAGAGTCCCTTAAAAAAATCATGTTTGAATCTCCATTGGTCAGTAACGACACGACAACATCAAAGGACATTCATTTGCTACTTAGGAATGAAAAATAAATAACTTAATGAATTACTCAGGTTGGGGTACGGCTCGATAATTCCATTTGGGCAAATAT
>NZ_JAUBOS010000153.1:0-1779 GCF_036700365.1 Microcoleus sp. w2-18bC1 | reverse complement strand
GTATCGGCTCAATAAGTAGGGGTAGCAGTTATTCTAGTTGCCAAGATAAGCCCAAGGGATGAAGAGAAGACTTGGAGCGAATAATAGTAGATAGAGAGGGAATGATTCCAAGTTGAGAAATTCGGTCACGGACATAATCGAAAAAACTGATTCCCAACTGACGAGTAGTGGCAACAAGAGACATAAAAGTATCCCAAGCTTGAGTACCCTCAATGGTCTGAGTTGCATAGCTAATATTACGTCGCTGCACCATAGTTCTGGCAGCTAACTCAGCCGGATTATTGTGTAAAGGTAATTCAGGATGCTCTAAAACTCTCAGCAACTCCGATACTTTTGTCGCAGTTAATTGTTTGCGTTCATCCAACAATTCATAGCCGGTTGGAGTTTCAAAAAGCAGGCGAAATTTAGACTTTAAAGACAGTGCAGCTTCTGCACTAGGAGCGTCTTTGTAAGCTAATAATTCCCGATAATAATCCCAAAAATCTTCGATAAACTGCCCTAAAATTACTTGATGGCAAGCGAATACCGGGCTTAACTTCTTGTAATGTCTTCCTTCGTGTACCCAACATAACGCTCGCTCGGCAGTGATTAACTTGAATTGCGGAGCATCATCACAACAGAGGGTTTGTACGACTGGGCAATCTGTTTGCTGATGATAGAAAGCAATAGCTGCTGCTTCCCTAATCCGGGTAACTTGTTGAGCGCCCAGTTTGGGTAGATACTTATTGAGTAGGTGATTAAACTGTGCCTCACTCAACACAGTTCCTTGGGGTAATAGCTTGAGAGCATTCTGCCATTTAGTCGGGATTTTGAAGTCCTCAATTAGTGAGAATGTGAGTGAATTCAACATGAATTCTAGTTCTCGTCCTGGCTGTAATCCTTTGAGTACCGTCAGTCTATCTTTATTAGCTGTTGTGAAGTAGACTGTATATAAAGGGTTGCAGATGATATTGGTGGTATGGTTGACTCCACCTACACGCGCGCCAGTTTGGTCGAAGTGTTGCCAAGGGCTACTTGCTAGTCCTGAATCATAAACTTCTTTTTTCTCAGTTTCAAAACCCGAGTGGTTTTTGATTAACAGGTTGGATAAATAACCTGCTGATATAGAAATACCTAGATCTGCTAAAAACTCCAGTAGTTTGCCTTGCGTCATATTACCACCATAGTACAAACTGATTATTAAGGCTTTGATTCCCGGTCCAAATTCTCCTTCGTAGCCTAATGGTAATTCTGCTACATAAGTTTTTCCGACTGAGGGTGAGTAATATTTCTGTTTCCGAAATAATATGTTGTCGGTTGCCAATCTGATATCTTGGATGATTACTTGTTCGTATCCTTTAAATTCCGCATCGGCTGGCAGTTGGTCTGTGGGATATTCTAGTATTTCTTCTCGATCTATTTTAATCGTGGCGTTCTTACTGCGTTTGCTATGCTTTTTTGGCGTTTTTCGCTCTTTTTCTGATGAGTGCTGACTTTTGAATCCTTTGGACTTGGCTTTGATGTCTGGTTTTCCTTGTTCTCCCTTCAATCGGTTATTTTCATCTTTTAACCGTTGATTCTCTGACTCCAAGTCTTTGACTTTTAATTCTAATTGCTCTATTAGGTTCAGTAATATCTCTACTGTGCGACGCATGGATTCGTCTGCAATACCTGGGGGGTCGATGGTTTGCAGTATCTTGAAGGATGACTTGTCTTGTGAAATAATCTTTTGCGTCATGTGTCCTATTTTATGACACTTTGTGTACTCTGCTTACTTTTTTTCTCTCCTACCCCTACTTA
>NZ_JAUBOS010000103.1:0-13449 GCF_036700365.1 Microcoleus sp. w2-18bC1 | reverse complement strand
ATCTAAAATCTAAAATCTAAAATCTAAAATCTAAAATCTAAAATCTAAAATCTAAAATCTAAAATCTAAAATCGATCTATGCTGGTAACGTTAAGGTAAATGTTGACCCCTTGCCAAACTCGCTAGCCACAGTAATTTCTCCCCCCAACATCTGAGAGTATTTCTGCGCTATTGCCAAACCCAAACCCGTACCTCCGTACTTGCGGGTAGTCGAAGCATCAGCTTGCGTAAAAGGTTGAAATAACTTTTGTAGCTGTTCAGGAGTCATCCCAATCCCAGTATCACTACAATTAAAAATTAACTGTTCTGAATCCCAACTATTCTCGTCATTTTTAATTCTTTCAACGCTAAGTAGAATTGTTCCTTTATGAGTGAACTTAGCTGCATTGCTGAGCAAATTAAACAAAATTTGAGTAAGCTTAATTTGATCGGAATACAATTCGCCAATATTATTAGGACACTCCACATTCAGGCGATTTGTATTTCGCAAAAATAGCGGTTCCACAGTTCTAGCTACATCTTGAACGACCTCCGACACGTCAAAAGTTTCTAATTCCACTTCCGCGTGACCGGCTTCAATCTTCGACAAGTCCAGAATATCATTAATTAAGGTTAGTAAAAGCTGGCCTGAATTGTGAATTCTCTCTAAATCAGACACAAAATTTTCTTCGCCCAAATCTAAAGCCTCTTCTTGTAGAATCTCGCTGTAACCGATAATCGCATTCAGAGGAGTTCGTAGTTCGTGGCTCATGTTAGCCAAAAACTGACTTTTAGCCAAACTAGCTGCTTCTGCTGCTTCCTTTGCCTTGTAGAGTTCGGCCTCGGCTTGCAAGCGGTCGGTCACGTCGTGAGCCAGAACTAATTCAGCATTCCTGCTATCAAATACCAGACCATAAGAAGTAATTTCTACATCAATAATTGTTCCGTCTTTTTTCTGGTGCTGCCACACACCTGCAAACTCACTACCGGCATCTACTTGGGATATATTTTCTAGCAATTTCGGCAGCTCTTGGGGGGGACGAATGTCCGCAACGGTCATGTTGAGAAATTCGTCGCGAGTGTAGCCGTAGTGTTCGATAGCAGACTGATTGACGGCTATAAATTCCTGAGTTTCTAAATCGTAAACCCACATCGGATGGGGGTTATTTTTAAACAAAAGTCTGTAGCGTTCTTCCGAGGCTCGCAGTTCGGCTTCTGCTTGCTTGCGCTCGGTAATGTCGCGGACAACTGTGCAAATAATCTCGCGGCCTCCGTAGGAAATCACGCTCCCGCTCACTTCTACATCCACGCAGGAACCGTCTCGGCGGCGGTAGAGAACTTCGCCAATTCTGAATTGTTTGTCCGTCAGCAGCAACTCGATATTGTTGTCAATCAGATCTTTAGAGTAAGCGATGATATCGTAAATAGTCAGTTGCGAAATCACATCAAGACTGTAATCAAGTAAGTCTGTAAACGCTGTATTGGCTTCCAAAAGACGTTTGGTTTGAGCGTCCCACAGGAAAATGCAATCTGTAGCTTGCTCCACGACAGCTCGGTAGCGGGCTTTTTCCTCGAGTTGTTCGCTTTCGGCTTGGGCGATCGCACTCAACATTCCGTTGATAGTATGGGCAAGGTCGGACAACTCATCTTCGCCCGTCACAGGTAGTCGCACCGAGAGGTCTTGGCTGCTGCTGACGTGGTTGACTGCTTTCGCCAAACCGCTCAACCGAGACAGCACCAGATGCTCTAGCAGCAGCAGAGTGCAGCCGACCAACCCAACTCCCGCTAGCGCTACAGACCCCAGCAGGTACAGTAAACTAATTTGACCTTGCCGATATATTTCTCTGGGGATATCCACCCGCAATAGCAGCGCAGGTTGGTTGTAAATATCCCGGATCAAAGTGTAACCCGCGATCGACTCTTCGCTTAAAGGACGCACAAAAATCGGTTTTTTTTCCGACAGTTTCTCCCGCGCTTTCTCGAAGTCTGCAGGCAACTGAGCCTCATTAACGCTGTGTACAATGAGTGGCAAGCGAGTAATTTTAGAAACCTTCGCAATGCTCGCAGGATCCAAATTGCGCCCGAATACCAGCGTACCCCGGATCGGGCCGGTGCTTTTAGTCGTGAGAATTGGCCGGGAAGTAATCAGTATTGGCCCTGACGGTAGCAGCAGGATACCAGCGAGGCTGCTTTTGGCGTTGGGGTGCTGCAACAGCGGGTCGCTGAGAGAAATGCGCCGTTTTAATGCTTCTGGAACAGGCGTTAATTTCAGCTTTTCGCTGTCTAAACCCGTAGCATAAACTATTTTGCCAGAAGTATTGACAAAAATGGCTATATTAACTCTTATATTAGCCAGCCCTTCTGGAATTAAATTGGAGGCAATGAATTTTGAGTTGCGGTTTTGGATGAAAGTGTAGGTGTCGTCCCAGGACGACCAGTCGGCAAAGCGCGAGTTGAAGTCATCTGCGGTTTGCCCGAACACGCTGAGCACTCCCTTGACAACCTGTGTGGCTTCTTGTTCCTCTGCTTTGATCAGACTGCCCAAGAGGATGCTTGAGGAGGCGACATACAGAATGCCAGTCAATCCAGCAATGGTAATGCCAACAATCGATAGTGTTTTCCGACGCAGTTTCATCTTGCCATGTGTGTGGTGTCCGTCCGAAATCTCAACTCAGGAGCAATTTTACTACTGTTTCCTGAACCCTGACCGAAAGCAATTTGCTCCGGGGTGTCCGATGTATCAGTCGGGTTGCTTTCTTCAATTCTAAAATCTAAAATCTAAAATCTAAAATCGATTGACTGGTGGCGCAGTGCGTGTTTCCTACTTTTCCCACACCTGCTGTTTGTGAGATTCTTTGCAAATTCCCAAGATGCGCCGATCGTTCTCGCTGATGGTAGAAATTGGGTAATACTGTTGCAGGTTTACCGAGTAGGGAGAGCGACTGCCGTCGTAACTATCCACTACTGTTAAATTTAACTGAGTTTGATCGCCCGTGCCGTAAAAACAGTAAAAAGCAGACCGAGGCAGGTAAAAAGCGCCGACTACCTTACTCTGCCGCATTTCAAATACAAAATATTCTTGTTTAATTTCCTCTGGCTGGCTCGACTGGCCGTAGAGGTAAATGCCATCTGCTAAACCTGTGCTAGCTGTATCTGCCCCAGGATTTGGCAGAGATTGCGAGCTTAAAACGCCGGATTTGATGTCCCAGTCCTGTGCCCGGCGTGCGGGGAATGCGATGCTGAAGTTAC
The DNA here is from genome assembly GCF_036700365.1 of Microcoleus sp. w2-18bC1. Classification (NCBI taxonomy): domain Bacteria; kingdom Bacillati; phylum Cyanobacteriota; class Cyanophyceae; order Oscillatoriales; family Microcoleaceae; genus Microcoleus; species Microcoleus sp. w2-18bC1. Next base: position 10,221 of record NZ_JAUBOS010000103.1, on the reverse strand, counting down.
CGGGCGAGAGAGCCAGCACGATCGCGATCGCTTCTAAACTTCCTGTCAATATGAAATAAGTCAAAACCACTCCAGACCCCAAAATTTAAAATAGCTGGTTCCAAGCGCCTCTTGTACCAGTTTCACCAAGATTGTAGAGAAACCGGGTATTTGGCTTAATATTGGCTATAAACTTAAAGGAACGATCGCCCGCCCGGTTCCTGAAGTTAAATCTAAGATTAGTTTTGACAAATTTTGCCTCCGCCCCGATCGGGCGATCGACCTCTCAAATAATACCATTTTAGATTTTAAATTTTATATTAAATAACTGAATAATTTGGCCTGACCTATTCCATAAGGGTTTGGAACACTGGCCTACAGTTGGATTCTTTTTTTTAACTGTATAAAAGTATTCTTCCCTGCAGCGCCAACAAGAAAAAAAAAGTTGAGATTTTGGGGAAAATCTCAACTTTTTTAGTGACTAACTAGCCAAGTATTCTCGGACTTGAGATTGGCGGCGCCGCAGGTGGGCAAGGGCTTGATGTTCTAGCTGCCGCACCCGTTCCCGGCTGAGATTTAACCGTTCTCCGACTTTTGCTAGAGACATTTCTGTGCCGTCTTCCAAACCGAAGCGCAAAATTATTACATCTCGCTGCTGGGGGGTAAGTTCTGATATCAAAGTATTGAGGTCTTGCCGCAGTAATTCCGAGGTAATGTAGTTGTCTGGAGATGCCGTTTCGTCTTCTAAGAGTTCTTGCAGTTCGGTATCTTGGTTGTCTCCTACCCGCAAGTCCAAAGAAACTGGATGTCTTGCCATCAGCAGGTATTCCCGAATTTGGGAAGGGTGCAGTTCCAAAGCGGCGGCAATTTCGGCAGGGGAGGGAGACCGGCCCAACTGCTGGGTGAGTTCCCGCTGCACCTTTTTGATTTTGTTGAGTTTTTCGGTGATGTGAATTGGCAATCGAATTGTGCGGGCGTGTTGGGCGATCGCGCGGGTAATTGCTTGCCGAATCCACCAGTAGGCATAGGTAGAAAATTTGTATCCCCGCATCGGGTCAAATTTTTCGACTCCTCGTTCTAAACCGAGGGTGCCTTCTTGAATTAAATCCAAGAATTCCATATTGCGTTTCTGGTATTTTTTGGCGATCGCCACTACTAGCCGCAAATTGGCTTCAATCATCTTTTGCTTGGCCCGCCGCCCTATTTGTAAGATGCGGCTAAGTTCAGGTTCGGTCAACTCCATTTCGGCAGCCCACTCTTGATTCGTCAGATCCCGCTGCCATTCTTTAGCAAGTGCTTGTTTTGCTTCGATTAATTTCATCATTTGCTGCACCTGCTTCCCGAAAACAATTTCTTCTTCTCGGGTTAGCAGGGGTACGCGACCGATCTCGTGCAGATAGGTACGAACCGTATCCGTTGAGGAGTATGGCCGGCTGCCCATGCGATCGGCTTTCACTGTTTTGTTTTTGGGGGTTGTGGTGGACATGGGTGAGTATTGCACTCCTTGTAACAACAGATAAAAAGTTGGTGATACCCTGTCCCACTTTTGCAAGTGGGATAAAGACTGCGACAAAGGGGATGTTTCCCCTCTTGTTTATCGGTGACGATCGGTAGAAGCTTTTTGTTTGGAATTACTTTTGTGCTGGATTTTCCAGTAATCCCCCTCGATTTTCGGTAGCTCGCTAGCTTTAACGGCTAGTTCAAGGCGAAGTGAAGCAAGAGTTTAGTTTTCTCAATATTATTCCCAATTTTGAGGATCGTAAAGAGTAAAAACCTCTGTCTTAAGGTCAAGATTCTACATTTTTCCTTAAGGTTTTGAATTCCCTGTTAGTTTTAACTGCCACTCAACTTCACAATACTCATGCAAACAGACTCATGCAATTCGAGGGCTTTGTTTTGCTCTCTGTTCCATCATCGCTTGAAATTTTCTCGCTGCCTAGATGGTGGGATGCGAGATAACCGAACTCGATCGCCGTATTAGATGCCAGTAAGTGTTTAAAATATTTATTGACATTTTTATTTAAATATGCTAAGCAAATTCTGCTACGAGTAACCAAAAGGTGTATAAAAGCTGGCTGTTGCCCTGTTTGACTTTCATTGTACTGCGAGGCTCCACGATCTCCATCATGTTTAACCTTATGCAAATTTTGGGCAGTTAGGGATGAGGGGTAAGGGGGTGAAAGGGGAAAAGCTTCTGACGGAAAGCTGGGGGCTAATTTTTTTCCGGTTCGATCGATCGCTCTTTTTCGTTTATAACTGAAGCAAAAATCTTCATATTTCTGTCATTGCCAGCGATCGCCAATTTTTCGCCAAGACTAATTTACAGGAAAATTCGCCTAAGTTCTATAATGAATCTAGCACTTATCAATCTAAAATCCTAAATCCATTTTAGCAGATTCTGCCTCGGCAAATACTTGTTCATCGGGCATTTCTTGCCAGTCAATATCCCCGATTTCTCTGTAGAATTGCTCGTCATAGGGGCGAGTTTGCACGACTACGGGCATCGGTACAGCGTGCCCCAAAACTAATGCTTGCTGTTTGGAGTCGAGTTTTGCCAAAACTGAACGCAAACTCTGCCCTCCCGAAACGCCGGTAAAAATAGCATCGATGTCTTTATCATCGTTTAGCAAGGCTGTGATGCGGGTTCCGACTTGCGACATGACTTCCGCATCGATGCCAGAAGGACGCTGGTCTACAATTAGCAGGGTGACAAAGTATTTTCGCATTTCTCTGGCAATTGTACCGAAAATAGTCGATCGCACGATCGCCGGATCGAGAAAGCGGTGAGCTTCTTCAATGGTAATCACCAATGGCTGCGGGCGATCGCACGGATTTTTGCTCTGCAAAAACTTCTCTGCTTTCCGCACGTAAGCTTGGTGAATGCGGCGAGTAATCACATTTGCAGCCAACATATACGACAGCAAATCCGAGTGGGAACCAAACTCAATTACTACATTTTTGCCGCCATCCAAACACTGCAAAACTTCAGTTACATAATTTTTCGGACAGCGTTTCCGAATGTATTTCAAATCGTTTAATCGCTCTAACTTTCGCTGCAAAGCCATAATCGAAGACTTATTTCCCCGTTTTTCTTCGCAAAACATTTGGATATCTTCGTTGGTCATTTCCAGCAACTTGTTGATCCAACCACTGCCCAACTCATTTCGCAAAATAATCGCATTTTCGATACTAGCTTCCGACAAATTTAGCTCGCGCTGCACTAGCGCGATGTCTTCCACTTCAATTTGATCGAAACTTAAAAACAACTCTTGAGCGTCGCGGACTCCCCGGCGTTTTGTCGATTCTGGATCGAGGGTATAAATCTGCATTTTATCGGGAAACAACTGCCGCAAACCCTTAACAGTGCTGAACTGTTTCCCTTCCGAAACAGCTTCCCACCCGTACTCCGAGTGCATATCGAAAATTAAATTAACTGCAGCTTGCTTGCGAATAATTCCCGACAGAAGCAAGCGAGTCAGAAAAGATTTTCCAGTTCCCGACTTGCCAAAAACTCCGTTGCTGCGTTCCACAAATCGGTCTAGATCCAAGCACACAGCAACGTCCATGTCAATCGGTTTGCCGATCGCAAAATTGCGGCGATACGGGTCATCTTCCCAGCCAAAAACTGCCCGAAAATCAGTTTCTTTGGCATCAAACACCTGCGAAAAGTGGCTGGGAATAGTTTTGACCGGCAGCAACTCAATATCCGCCCCGGTTTGTGACTCAAAAGAAGCCAAATTTCCTAACGCCAACTTATTCTCGCGAACTCCGCCGTTTTTCGTCGGGTCGAAAATTGCCTGCTGTTTTTCTCTTTCAGCAGTCAACATCAACATCGGCGACAGTTCGATCGTACCGTAGGTGCTGCTACCAGCTAGCACTGCCAGCAGAAAATCGTCGTCGGGATTGGGAGGATTCGATAAAATGCGGGCGCTAGAAGTTCCCAGAGACACATCGGTGAGCATACAGAAAAAGTGCGATCGCACCCCCCGCACTACTAGAAATTTCCCCACCCTCATATCTTCCACCGAAACATCGGCGTGCAGTCGCACTTCTAATCCCTTGCTCAGGGAACCTTGAATAACAGAGCCTAACGGTCGATCCATTTTAGATTTTAGATTTTAGATTTTAGATTGTTCAGATAGATTTTAGATTTTAGATTGTTCAGATAAATGACTGCTTTCCTGTCAACTGTCAACTGCCAACTGCCAACTGCCAAATGACTAATTACCATTCCGATTCTAGCGGCAATTCAAAAAAACTTGGACTCAGATCTAGATCTGTCAAATCCGTTTCGCTCAAATAAGCGTCAGTCAAAAATACCCCTTTTAAACTTGCGCCTTTGAGGTTAGTACCTTTCAGGTTAGCACCTCTGAGATTAACTCGGAATAAATGAGCATCGCTCAAGTCGGCCTCAGTTAAATCTGCTCCCTCCAAATTTACTCTCATCAAATCTGCTTTTCGGAGATCAGCTTCGTTTAACTTAGCGCCACTGAGGTCAGCTTTTGTCAAGTCTACACCTCTCAAGTCGGCCCCGCTCAAGTTAGCGAACAGCAAAGTAGCTCCGGTGAAATCTGTCTCCCTCAAATCGGCATCCCTTAAATTAGCGCCGCTGAGGTCAGCCCTGGTTAAGTCTACACCCCGGAGGTCAGCAGAACTCAAGTTTACTTGGTGTAAAATTGCGCCGCTTAAATCGGCTCCTCTTAAATCTGTTCCCTCCAAGTTTGCACCTTTGAGGTAAGCTTTTTTTAAGCTAGCTCTGCTGAGGTCTACATTTTTGAGATTGACCGAAGTTAAGTTAGAAGCGCTCAAATTAGCTCCGCTTAAATCTGACCCGTTTAAGTCGGCTCCGGTTAAATTTACCCCTTGCAGCGATACATTGGGAGCAATTAAATAAGCTCCGCCCAGAGCGGGGTCAATGCCTTCGGAAAACAAAGTCTTGTTGCTGTAAACAGCTTTTTCTAAAATCGTGGCGTTCAAACTGGCTTCCCTCAAGTCCGCTCCGCTGAGGTTGGCTCCTGCTAAGTTTGCCCGATCGAGTTTTGCGCCAAATAAAATAGCTTGGTATAGGTTTGTCCGCCGCAAATCGGCTCCTTTTAAATCCGCTTCGGTCAAATCTACCATAGCCAGATTTAAGCCAGGGAGAGAAGCATTGGGAGCTAGCAAAAATGCTCCCATTGCACCCGGATCAATATCTTCGGGAAAGATAGTCCGGTTGTTGTATACGGCCTTGTCTAAAATGGCACCGCTCAACTGAGAACCGCGTAAATCCGCCCCGCTAAGGTTGGCTCTGGTTAAGTTGGCTTCGTGGAGATTTGCTCCTACTAAATTAGCCTTGATCAAACTTGCTTGTTTGAGGTTGGCGCCCGTGAATTCGGCTCCTACGAGATTAGCTTCTCGGAGGACAGCACCAGTCAAATTAGCTCTAGTGAGGTTAGCTAAATTAAGAAATGATTCAGCTAAATCCGCCCCGCTGAGATTGGCGCCGGTGAGGTCGGCTTCAATCAGGTCTGCATACCTGAGCATAGCGCCGCTGAGGTTAGTTTCTCGGAGATCCGTGCCTCGGAGGTTGGCTCCCCGGAGTTCCGCACCGCCAAGGTTGGTGCCTTTAAGTGCTTGTCCCCTGAGATCGAGTCGGTGCAGAAAGTCACCAACGTTCATTTCCATGTCAAATTTACCCTCTCTATTCCGATACTTTTTTCCTAACCTTTGAAATCAAGTTAGATATTCTGAAAGTATCTTTGCTGAGTTCTGGTCAAAACCATTGTAATCATCAATAGCCACAACTGGTGCATCTGGCGGATAGTGTTCTGGAATATCGTCAATGGCTACCCAAGGTGAGTTTTCTGCTTGATTTTGTCGAAGATACTCAAGAACTTCCTGGTGTCGTAAATATTTGTGTTGATGAATATTTTTGGGGTTGAGAAAAGGGGTGTATCCGATAATACGGATAGCGATATCTGGTGAAAATAATGGCGGTATTACCTCGAAGGGGAATATTTCACGCCAGGATGATGAAATTACTACTCGCGCATTAGGATAGGAACGAAGGACATTCTCAAAGTGATTAAGGCAAGCCGAATTAAATTTCATTATATCTGTTGGCAAGCTCGATGTTTCATGTCTTCTGTCAGGAATAAGTACACCATCAATGTCTAAAAAAATTAACATTAATTAAAAAGCCTCTTGAATGATTTAATGACTATTAATACTGCTTAATAATATAAATGTGCATCGAAGGTTCTCTATCAAGTGTCGCTATATCGACTTGTTATATCATGTCCGATGGATTGACCATAATATCTCGACCGGGCGGGTTTTTGAGATTGTCAATTATTGGCAAATATTGTTGGTAAACCCGCCCCTACCTGATTTCTGGTAATCGACCGGACATAATATTAGACGGCAATCCACATTGTTATTCACTGTTGTTATTGGTGGCTGCTTTCTGACGAATGGAAGATGCTGGTATCAACAAGTATTGTTCTAAAATTCACTGTTTTTCTGGGCTGCTGCCTTCCCCCCTGCTGGGGTAGGGGGGGTTAGCTTCTACCTTCTGCTTTCAGGCAAGAGGAGCAAAACTGTAGATTTTTTGAGGTTCGAGCCGATCGCAAATTCTGGTTAATTCCGACAACAGGAATGTCTCGCGATCGAGCTGGACTTGCAGGGTTTTGAGCGGATCTCCACCGGAGGAAACCATGAATTCTAATGTTTGCAAATTCGGCTCAGTGCTGATTTCATCCAAAATTTGGCCGATCGCCTTGACGTAAGGATGGTTTACATCCAAGTACCAGTCGGGGGCTGCGAGTCCGGCTTGATCGAAGCCGAGGTGAACGATGAGGGAGCCTTCTCCGAAAAGGGCTATGCCCACCGGCCGCGCTTCTTCTTGCAGCAGCAAGTGCTGGTTAGCCGCAAAATGCCGCAGTTTTTCGAGGTGTTCGTACCGATTTTGAATGGCAGAATCTTCCTCTTTTCCTTCTCCTTTTTCGTTCCACTGAATCGCCACTGTTACTAAATAAGTTTGCAGTAGCATATGACCGAGTTTTTCGGCTTTTGTTGCCAGATAGATCGAGTTGTAATCTGTGGCTTCAATTAGTAAGGGGACGCGATCGGCTACTTCAATCCCGTAACCTTTCAAACCCGCAATTTTGCGCGGGTTGTTGGTAATCAACCGAATTTTTTTTACTCCCAAATCGTTGAGCATTTGTGCTCCGACGCCGTAGTTCCGCAAGTCGGCGGGAAATCCCAACCGTTCGTTGGCTTCTACAGTATCGAATCCCAAATCTTGCAGCGAGTAAGCTTTTAGTTTATTTACCAATCCAATACCCCGACCTTCTTGGCGCAAGTAAACGATGACGCCAGAACCGACATTTTCGATCATTTTCAGTGCCGCTTGCAGTTGCATCCGGCAGTCGCAGCGCAGGGAACCCAAAGCATCGCCGGTCAGGCATTCGGAATGCACCCGCACCATCACGGGTTTGTCTTTAAATTCTGCCGGATCGCCCTTGACAATAGCAACGTGTTCTGAATTGTCTTGGGTGTCGCGGTAGGCGTAAATCATAAACTCGCCGAATTGAGTGGGCAATTTGGCGACGGTTTCCCGGCGGACGAATCGATCGTGCTTGAGTCGGTAGCTAATTAAGTCGGCAATACTGATTATTTTGAGGTTGTGGAGTTTGGCGTACTCGATTAATTCCGGCAACCTCGCCATCGAACCGTCGGGGTTTTGAATTTCGCAGATGACGCCGCTGGGATACAGACCCGCGAGTCTGGCGAGGTCAACCGAGGCCTCGGTGTGACCGGCGCGTTTGAGGACGCCACCGTCGATCGCCCGCAGGGGGAAAATGTGACCGGGACGGCGCAAGTCTTGAGGTTTGGTGTCCGGGTGAATGGCTACTTGGATGGTGCGGGCGCGGTCTTCGGCCGAGATGCCGGTACTGACGCCGTTGACTGCATCAATGCTGACAGTGAAGGCAGTTTGGTTGTTGTCGGTGTTCTTGCTGACCATGAGGGGCAGTTCCAGGCGATCGAGCCTTTCGCCACTCAAAGCCAAACAAATCAAACCCCGCGCGTTCACGGCCATGAAATTGATGTTGTCGGGGGTGGCGAATTGGGCGGCACAAATCACGTCGCCTTCGTTTTCGCGGTTTTCGTCATCGACTACTACCACGATGCGACCTGCTTTGAGGTCTACGAGGGCGCTGTCAATTGAGTCAAATTGAAAGGATTGAGTTGAGGTGTTGTTATTTGTCACTGAGGAGTTCAAGCTATAAACAGTAATGTTATGGAAATAGAATGTATTTTCGATTGTAACCTTTTGTTTCCGACAGGGGGATTCCACGATCGAGATGAGTTTGACAAGATTTCTGAACTCACTTACTATAAATCTTGTACTTTGTCAATAAAATCTTTCCCTAATATTGCATGAGCTTGACTGATATCGCGAGGCTTTTAGGTAAACCGTACTTCCAAGCTCCTAATTGCTTAATTTATAACATGGACTGTTTGGAAGCATTGAAGCTGCTGCCCGCTCAATTTGTAGATTTAACCGTTACCAGCCCGCCTTATAACATCGGCAAAGAGTACGAAAAATCCTTGGTGTTAGATGAGTATTTAAACTGGTGCGAGCAGTGGATAGGAGAGGTTTACCGGGTAACGCTCGATCGAGGAGCGTTTTGGCTTAATTTAGGTTATTTGTCAATTCGCGATCGGGCAAAGGCAATTCCGATTTCCTATCTGCTTTGGGACAAAGTGCCTTTTTATCTAATTCAAGAAGTTGTCTGGAACTACGGCGCGGGAGTTGCGGGCAGCAAGTTCTTTTCACCCCGCAATGAAAAGTTTCTCTGGTATGTAAAAAATCAGTACCAGTATACATTTAATTTGGATGAAGTGCGCGATCCAAATGTGAAATATCCGAATCAGAAAAAGAACGGCAAGATTAAAGTAAACTTAAAAGGCAAAAATCCGACGGATGTTTGGCAGTTCCCAAAAGTTACGTCGGGGAAAAACCGAGCTTCAAAAGAACGCACGCCTCACCCCGCTCAATTTCCTGTTGCTGTTGTCGAGCGCATCATCAAGTCTGCATCGAATTTAAACGAAATTGTTTTAGATCCGTTTATGGGTTCCGGTACTACAGCAATTGTGACTCTGGGTTTGCAGCGTCAAGTTATTGGATTTGAAATTAGGGCTGATTACTGTGAGATTGTCGCTAGTAGAATAGATAATTTTTTGATGGACAAGGAACTCAGAGAAGCACAGTTATCTTTATTCTAAAGTTGGTAGTTGCAGCAATTTATAACGTTCAACAGCAGGACTTAATTTCGCTTGTTGCCCAGTTGTAGCCGCTTGACCTTGCCAATCTTCTCGGTCTAACCATCCAAATCTGACTAAATTAATCTGCGGTACTTGTGAGCCTTGAACGTTTTTGTTAAATTTCTGGAAATTAATAACAAGATAATAGCCCGATTTATTTTTATTTCCTTCTATACCAGTAGTGCTTAGTTGAGTATAACTGCGATTTCCATATGTATTACGATTACTTGAAGACGTTTTAATCTCTATCGAGAAGCAATCATCTAGAAGACAGACTATATCTTTTTCAGTAGCAGTTTCTTCGCGGCGCCAAATTTCTGGGTATCGCCTAGCCAATTCTAATGGGATGAGTTCGTGCAAAAAGTATCCCATAATTTGGGGGCGGGGAAATAAATCTACACCTATTTGATAGTTTTTACTGGTTAGATTAGATTCAAATATTTCTCGCCAGACTTGAATTACTACTTCATATATTTCGTTGGGGCTAAGTGGATGTATCTCTATCAGCTCCCGCGTTTTTACTGCCCAATCTTCTGTGGCAAGCCCCGCATAAGGTGAAGTCATTTACTCTATCCCCTCCAACAATTTGCTTAGCGGTACTTCCAAAGCTTTAGCTAGACGCACAATATTCAGAAGTGCAACATTTCTCTCGCCACGTTCAATGCCACCAATGTAATTTCGATGCAGTTCTGCTAGTTCAGCTAACTCCTCTTGGCTTAGCCCCCTAGCTTTTCTCAATTTCCGAACCTGTTCGCCAAATATTTTAAGCTTTATAATTTTTATCAATAAAAAAATTTAAAGCTTGTAACGGCTTTAAATCTACACACTATGAGTGTTAATTTAAACAAAGTTTCAATAGACCTCTTGCGAAAGTGCGCTCGTTCTAGGTAAAATAAAAGAAAAAATTAGCTCCCATAATATGAAGTACGAACA